>NZ_JAKJSQ010000035.1:0-42900 GCF_050337105.1 Aliivibrio kagoshimensis | reverse complement strand
AGTCATTCCACCTTATTAATCAAAAACTTATCAAAAATAAAATGTTAAGCCATTGTTAAGTATAAACAAAAGAAAGTAAATTATTGTTATTAAATCTTTAAACTCATTATTGTCGAATACTTGACCTTTTTATAGTTTCCTTATAATTTGTAAAGCTGCTGAGAAGTTTGATCAAAGGAATTGTTAAATTTATTGTCCCCACATCAGCACATTTATCGGCCAATTCACCCATAATTATTAGAAGTTACTTCGGTCGGATTCAATTATTAGGAGCCAGGAAGGCACCAAGGAAAGGAGGATGCAATGTCGCTTTACAATCCAGCATTAGAAAAGGATAACTGTGGCTTTGGTTTAATTGCTCACACAGAAGGTGAGACGAGCCATAAGTTGGTTCGAACGGCCATCTCTGCTTTAGACAGAATGACCCATCGTGGTGGTATCGCAGCCGATGGTAAAACAGGTGACGGTTGTGGACTACTCCTACAGAAGCCAGACTCTTTTTTACGAATTATTGCCCAAGAGAGCAACTGGAAATTAGGCAAACAGTACGCCATTGGCATGGTTTTTCTCAATGCCGACCCCATTCAGGCGCAAGCTGCCCGCGAAGTCATGAATCAAGAGCTCGCTAAAGAGACGCTCTCTGTCGTTGGCTGGCGCTCGGTGCCAACCAACTCTGATGTGCTGGGCCCTATCGCGGTAGAAACGCTACCTAATATTGAACAAGTTTTTATTAATGCCCCTGCTGGTTGGCGCGAACGTGACATTGAACGTCGTTTATACATAGCAAGACGTCGTATAGAGAAACGCATTACCGATGACTCCGAATTTTATATCTGTAGCCTATCCACACAAGTAATTGTCTATAAAGGCCTCTGCATGCCAGCAGATCTTCCTCGTTTCTACTTGGATCTGGCTGACCTGCGTCTTGAATCGGCTATCTGCCTGTTCCATCAGCGCTTCTCAACCAATACTCAGCCTAGATGGCCTTTGGCACAGCCATTCCGTTACCTAGCACACAATGGTGAAATCAACACCATAACTGCCAACCGTAAATGGGCAAAAGCGCGTGCGTATAAGTTCTCAACACCGCTATTGCCTGATTTGCAAACAGCAGCGCCTTTTGTCAACGAGGTTGGTTCCGACTCCTCGAGCCTCGACAACATGTTAGACCTATTCTTATCTGGTGGTATGGATCTGTTCCGTGCGATGCGTATGTTAGTTCCGCCAGCATGGCAGAATCACCCTGATATGGACCCAGAGCTTCGCGCTTTTTACGATTTCAACTCAAAGCATATGGAACCGTGGGATGGCCCAGCAGGCATCGTTATGTCTGATGGTCGCTTTGCCGCTTGTAACCTTGATAGAAATGGTCTGCGTCCAGCACGATACGTCATCACTAAAGATAAATTAATCACCCTAGCTTCAGAAGTGGGAATTTGGGATTACGCACCTGATGAGGTATCCGAAAAAGGGCGTGTAGGTCCTGGTGAACTTCTGGTCATCGATACCCGAAAAGGAAAAATCTGGCAATCTGAAGAGATCGATAACGATCTGAAAAGTCGACACCCCTACAAAGAGTGGATGGATGAGAACGTTCTCCACCTAACCCCTTTTGAGCAGTTAAAAGATGATCAACTGGGTACACGATCTTTAGACGACGAACAGCTGAAAACCTATCAAAAGCTGTTTGCTATGAGTAACGAAGAGCAAGATCAAGTCCTTCGTATCTTAGGGGATGTTGGACAAGAAGCCACCGGTTCCATGGGTGACGATACTCCAATGGCCGTTCTCTCTTCAAAAGAGCGCCCTGTGACCGACTATTTCCGTCAAATGTTTGCTCAAGTGACCAATCCACCCATTGATCCACTGCGTGAAAAACATGTGATGTCACTTGCTACCAGCATTGGTTGTGAGATGAATGTATTTTGTGAAACCGATGGACACGCACACCGCGTATCCTTTGAGTCTCCAGTACTGCTTTATTCTGACATGCAGCAGTTATTAGCGCTGGACAACAAATACTATCAAAGTGCCACCATTAACATTAACTACAACCCTCAAGAAAAAGATCTTAAGCAGGCCATTCTTGATGTGTGTGATCAGGTGGAGCAATCAGTAAAAGAGGGAACGGTTTTGGTGCTGCTCTCTGATCGTGCTATCAGTAAAGAGACACTCCCGATTCCCGCATCAATGGCAGTTGGAGCGGTTCAACAACGATTGATTGAAGAGAACCTTCGTTGCGATTCAAACATAGTGATAGAGACTGCAGTGGCGCGTGAACCGCATCAATTCGCAGTGCTACTTGGCTTTGGCGCAACGGCTGTCTACCCATACTTGGCCTATGAAGTCCTCGGCAAGATGCTTGATGATAAGGTGATTGATAAGCCTTATCCGCAAGTGATGAATAATTTCCAAAAAGCGATCAATAAAGGGCTGTTTAAGATCATGTCGAAAATGGGCATATCAACCATCTCCTCTTATCGTAGCTCACAACTGTTTGAAGCCGTTGGCCTAAGCAGTGATGTCGTTGATCTCTGTTTTAACGGTGTCACCAGCCGTATCCAAGGCTCTGACTTTGAGGATTTCCAACAAGATCTGTTTAATCTGTCTCGTAAAGCGTGGCTAAAACGTAAACCTCTTGAACATGGTGGTGCACTGAAATATGTCCATGGGGGTGAGTACCATGCCTATAACCCAGATGTGGTTAGCACCTTGCAACAAGCGGTTAAGACAGGTGAGAGCAGCGACTACAAGTCATTTGCTAAAGAGGTTAACTCACGCCCAGTGGCCACACTGCGTGATTTAATGAAACTGAAAAAGACCGATAACACACTGCCACTTGAAAAAATTGAACCGAGTACCGAGCTGTATAAACGCTTTGACTCCGCCGCCATGTCCATTGGTGCGCTAAGCCCAGAAGCTCATGAAGCTCTGGCCACAGCAATGAACCGACTCGGTGCTTTCTCCAACTCAGGGGAAGGGGGGGAAGATCCAAGACGTTTTGGTACCGAGCGTAACTCTCGCATCAAACAAGTAGCATCTGGCCGCTTTGGGGTAACCCCTCACTACCTAGTCAATGCCGATGTACTACAAATAAAAGTTGCTCAAGGGGCTAAACCAGGAGAAGGTGGTCAGCTTCCGGGTCACAAAGTCACAGCAGAAATTGCCCAACTTCGTCATTCGGTACAAGGGGTCACACTGATCTCCCCTCCACCGCACCACGATATCTACTCGATTGAAGATTTGGCGCAGTTGATTTTCGATCTCAAGCAGGTCAACCCAAAAGCCTTAGTGTCGGTTAAGTTAGTTTCCGAACCGGGTGTTGGTACGATCGCAACCGGTGTCGCGAAAGCCTACGCTGATTTAATCACGATATCTGGTTACGATGGTGGTACCGCCGCCAGCCCATTAACCTCAGTAAAATATGCCGGTTGTCCGTGGGAGCTAGGTTTAGCAGAAACGCAGCAAGCCCTTGTTGCTAATGGACTTCGCCATAAGATTCGCCTGCAAGTTGATGGTGGATTAAAAACAGGGGTAGATGTGGTTAAAGCCGCAATTCTTGGGGCTGAGAGCTTCGGTTTTGGTACCGCTCCTATGGTCGCAATGGGTTGTAAGTTCTTACGTATTTGCCACTTAAACAACTGTGCTACTGGTGTCGCTACTCAAGATGCGACCCTACGTAAAGATTACTTTAAAGGTCTACCAGAAATGGTCATGAACTACTTCATCGGTTTAGGTGATGAAGTTCGTGACATTCTGGCTGAGCTTGGCATTGAGAAACTGACTGATCTTATCGGTCGTACCGATCTGCTCGAAGTCGTCAGCGGAATGACGGCAAAACAGTCTAAGTTAGACCTTTCACATATCCTTGAAGCACCGGTACCACTCGAAGGTAAAACCGTCTATTGCAGTGAACCCAATACTCCGTTTGATGGCGCTCAACTCAATAAAGTGTTACTTGATGAAGCCTTAGCAGCGATTGAAAATAGAGAAAGTACCAACCTCTATCACAACATCATTAATACCGACCGCTCTGTTGGCGCAAGTCTTTCAGGAGAAATAGCCAAGCGCTACGGTAACCAAGGCATGGCAGCGTCACCAATAACAGTCAACTTAACCGGTACCGCTGGACAATCCTTTGGTGTGTGGAATGCCGGTGGTGTTAACTTACTTCTTATTGGTGATGCCAATGATTATGTGGGTAAAGGCATGGCAGGAGGAAAGATCACGATTCGCCCACAAGTGGGCAGTGCTTTCAAATCCAATGATGCCACCATTATTGGTAACACCTGTCTTTACGGCGCAACAGGCGGAAAACTGTTTGCAGCGGGTACTGCTGGTGAACGTTTTGCAGTTCGTAACTCGGGTACCATTGCGGTGATTGAAGGTGCAGGAGATAACGCCTGTGAGTACATGACAGGAGGCGTCGTTGCTATCCTTGGTCAGTGCGGCGTTAACTTTGGTGCAGGCATGACAGGAGGTTTTGCTTATGTACTGGATAAAAACAGTGACTTTGAAGGTCGTGTGAATACCGAGTCGGTTGAAGCGCTTGCTCTGAATGAGCTCCCTATTCACCAAGAACATCTGCGCGGGTTGATTGCTCGACATTTAGAAGAGACAAAATCAGCACACGCAGAACATATTTTAGCTAACTTTGATGATTGGATTCCGATGTTCTACTTAGTTAAACCAAAATCAGCAGACCTGAAAACTCTGCTAGGTCATCAAAGCCGTAGTTCTGCTGAACTACGTGTTCAAGCGCAATAGTTGGAGGGAACCAATGAGCCAGAATGTATACCAATTTATCGATGTTCAGCGAGTAGACCCAGCTAAGAAGTCTTTGAACATTAGAAAGATCGAGTTTGTAGAGATCTATGAACCTTTTACCAAACAGCAAGCTGCAGCTCAAGCCGACCGCTGCCTAGATTGTGGTAACCCATATTGTGAGTGGAAGTGTCCTGTACATAACTACATCCCGCAATGGCTAAAGCTCGCCAATGAAGGGCGAATTATTGAAGCGGCAGAGCTGTCGCATCAAACCAACAGTCTTCCAGAAGTATGTGGCCGAGTTTGCCCGCAAGATCGCCTCTGTGAAGGCTCTTGTACGTTAAACACTGACTTTGGCGCTGTCACCATTGGTAACGTTGAGAAGTACATCAATGACAAAGCCTTTGCAATGGGCTGGAAACCAGATGTTTCAAATGTTGAGTGGACCGATAAACGCGTTGCTATCATTGGTGCTGGTCCTGCGGGCCTTGCTGCCGCTGACATTTTAGTGCGAAACGGTGTTAAAGCGGTGGTTTATGATCGTTATCCAGAAATTGGTGGCCTGCTGACGTTTGGTATCCCCTCTTTTAAACTTGAAAAAAGTGTCATGACCAATCGCCGTGAAATCTTTACCCACATGGGCGTTGAGTTCCAGC
Source organism: Aliivibrio kagoshimensis (assembly GCF_050337105.1). Classification (NCBI taxonomy): domain Bacteria; kingdom Pseudomonadati; phylum Pseudomonadota; class Gammaproteobacteria; order Vibrionales; family Vibrionaceae; genus Aliivibrio; species Aliivibrio kagoshimensis. The sequence goes on along the minus strand of NZ_JAKJSQ010000035.1, from coordinate 37,477 downwards.
TTAATACCGAAGTAGGTAAAGATGTGCAGATGCAAACGCTTATCGACGACTACGACGCGGTATTCTTAGGGGTTGGTACTTATAAGAACATGCGGGCAGGACTGGCAAATGAAGATTCGCCTGGTGTCTTTGATGCCCTGCCATTCTTGATCTCTAACACCTACAAAGTGATGGATCTTGAGCAAAAAACTGAAGATTTCATCGACATGAAAGGCAAGAATGTCGTGGTGCTTGGTGGGGGAGATACCGCGATGGACTGTGTTCGTACCTCAATCAGACAGAATGCGGCAAAAGTTATCTGTGCCTATCGTCGTGATGAAGCCAACATGCCGGGCTCAAAGCGTGAAGTGAAAAACGCCAAAGAGGAAGGAGTGAACTTCATGTTTAACCTTCAACCTCTAGGTCTTGAAGTTGATGCTTCAGGCAAAGTATCTGGTGTTAAAGTGGTGAAAACAGCTTTAGGTGTGGCAGATGATGCCGGCCGCCGCCGCCCTGAACCCGTAAAAGGGAGCGAGCACGTACTCAAAGCCGATGCAGTGATCATGGCCTTTGGTTTCCAACCTCACGAAATGAAATGGTTAGAACCTTATGGGGTTGAACTGGATCAATGGGGCCGAATTAAAGCCGCTTCAGATCAAAGCTTTCAGTACCAAACCTCAAATGAGAAGATATTTGCTGGCGGAGATGCCGTTCGTGGTTCAGACTTGGTGGTAACTGCCATCGATGAAGGTCGTAAAGCTGCTGAAGGTATTATGGATTTTTTAGAGGTATAATGCCGCTAGAAAACACATGATTAAAAAGGCTGGCTTGTTCAGCCTTTTTTACGCCATGATAAAATATCCCAAACTCGATAAACAACCTGGTGATAACGGATGAAACAGATAATGGTCATGCTAACAGTGTTATTTTTAACAGCCTGTAGCCAAGGAGTCTCTGAGATGCAAGATAGATCAAAACAGATATGCGGTGATAAACCTAACTGCGTCTCTACCTTAGACAGTAGAGAGCAACACCACTTAGAGGATTTCACACTGCTGAATGCCAGCACAACCTCGATGGAGCAGATCAAACAGGCCGCATTAACACTTTCTGGTGCAAAACTCGCCGTAGAACAAGATAACTACCTGCGCATTGAGTGCACCAGTTTCGTGTTTCGTTTTGTTGATGACCTTGAGATCAGAGTCGATGGCGACCAACTACTCGTTCGCTCAGAGTCCCGCACAGGTCACTCCGACTTTGGGGTAAACCGAAAGCGTGCCAACACGCTACGTACAAAATTAACCGAGCTTGGCATCATTCAGTAATAGAGTGAAAAGCTATGATACAATCGCTCACATTCCACTATTGAAACTATTGAACAACAGAGATAACAACATGAAAATTGGCATTATTGGTGCGATGGAGCAAGAAGTTACCATCCTTAAAGATCAACTTGTAAACTGCGAACAGCATAACAAAGCAGGCTGTACCTTTTATACGGGCTCATTAAATGGCGCTGACATTGTGTTATTGCAGTCAGGCATTGGTAAAGTGGCCGCCGCAGTAGGCACGTCAATTCTTCTTGAAAGTTACCAACCTGACGTAGTGATTAATACTGGTTCTGCCGGTGGTTTTGACCCTAGCTTAAACTTAGGCGATGTCGTTATCTCAACAGAAGTTCGTCATCACGATGCCGATGTGACCGCCTTTGGTTATGAAATAGGCCAAATGGCTGGCCAACCTGCCGCGTTTACTGCCGATGCTGAATTAATGTCAGTGGCTGAGCAAGCGTTAGCACAGATGAAAGACAAACATGCGGTACGTGGTTTAATCTGTACCGGAGACGCCTTTGTTTGCAGTGCTGAGCGCCAAGCCTTTATTCGTACTCACTTCCCAACAGTGATTGCTGTTGAGATGGAAGCGGCTGCCATTGCGCAAGCGTGTCACCAATTCAATGTTCCTTTTGTGGTGGTTCGCGCGATTTCGGATGTCGCTGATAAAGAGTCTCCAATGAGTTTTGAAGAGTTCTTACCGCTTGCCGCTCAAAGTTCATCCGAGATGGTGGCTAAAATGGCTGCGATTCTAAACGCGTAATTTCCCATCACTATGACAGAACAACTGTTATCGTTTATTGCAGACGGCTCCGTACTGGTTATGTGGGCCGCTCTGCTGTTTCATTTCATCCTCCCTATTCCATTGGACTATCACCCTATGGTGTTATGGGGAAAGTTTGCCATCTTGCTCTCTGACAAGGTAAACAAACAGCAGAGTCAACAACAGCGTCTACTCTCCGGCTCCCTCTCTTGGTTACTCATGTGCATTCCGGCTTTAATGGTACTGGTTGCCGCTCTGCCACTGATATGGAAAGTTGAGCTATACAATCTTGCCCTACTGTTACTGGCCATTGAGTGGAGAGGCAGTGAGAAAATATCTACAACGTTAGTAAACAGTTTACGCGTTGAGGATAAAGCGCAAGCCAGATCGCTACTGGCAAACTATGTCAATCGAGAAACCAGCACACTCTCGCTATTAGGATTAGGAAAAACGGGCGCTGAAACGATGATCCTCAGTTACAGCCGAAACATTGTGGCCGTACTATTTTGGTATGCGATTGGTGGTGGTATTGCCGCTATTATGTATCGTTTAATTGCTGAGCTAGCGAGAAACTGGTCACCCAGTCGACCGCTATTTCGACCGTTTGGCTTGCCGAGTGTTTACCTTTTAGCCGCTCTAGATTTTATTCCGCTGCGACTGTTTGCACTGCTGCTCTGTGTCGGGAGTAACGCCAAAGGATCCTTTCATGCCCTATCCACTCAAGGAAAGCAGTGGTTGTTGCCAGGTCCTGGCTGGTTGTTAGCTTCAGTGGGGGGAAAATTAGAGATATCACTGGGTGGGCCCGCTATTTACCAGCAACAGAAGATGATTCGGCCAAAAGTTGGAGGACGCATTGCTCCATCGGCTTATCACTTAGCACAACTCAGAACCCTTTTAAATAACCGCATTATTATTTGGGTGGCGATTCAAAGCTTAATTATGATCGCCATTAACCAAGGATTATAACTGGATGTTGCGACAATTCGTGTTAATCACCCTATCGCTGCTGATCAGTTTCAGTGCATTGTCTATTGTCCCCGCCAAACGAGTCATTAGCCTTGCCCCGCATACTACCGAGCTTGCATATTCTGCCGGTTTGGGCCCCGCTATGATCGCAGTGAGTGAATACAGCAACTACCCACCAGAAGTTGAATCACTTGAAAAGGTGGCGAACTATAATGGCATTAAAATAGAAAAAATCATCACATTACAACCGGATCTCATTCTCGCATGGAAAGGAGGAAACCCAGAGAGAGCGCTCAATCAATTGGAGCAGTTAGGGTTTACCATCTTCTACTCGAACCCTCAGAGTCTTGAAGAGATCAGTGCAGAAGTGCTTACTCTCAGTCAATGGGCTGACGATCCAAATACCGCGATAAATGCTGTTGCAGAGTTTGATGCCTTGATTCACTCGTTACGACAATCAAATAGTACTCAACCTACGGTGCCCTTCTTTTATCAATTAAGTGAAAAGCCAATTGTCACCTTTTCAGGCTCTCATTGGCCCGAACAGATTTTTTCACTCTGTCGAGGTGAAAACATTTTTCACCAAAGTAGCGCTTCATACCCCCAGGTTAATGAGGAACAAGTGATTGTTCGTCAACCTCAAGTGATCTTCACCTCACCTCACGCTCATACTAATGATGCATTCTGGCAACGCTGGGCAGGGAGGTTGCCTGCTTGGGATAAGCAGCAAATTTGGTCACTGAATGCAGACTGGATAAATCGCCCTACTTTGCGTGCCGTTAACGGAATAGAACAGGTATGCAAATATCTCTCCAATGCGCGTGAAAAATTACTATCACAATAATTGGCAATTACCTTTTGAATCAGTACAATCCGTACCCAAGTAAGCCCACATTGAAAAAGTAATTTACCATGATCATTTATTTCCTAGACCTTTTTGGCACAGCTATCTTTGCCATCTCTGGAGTTATCTTGGCAGGACGCCTTAAAATGGACCCATTTGGTGTCGTCGTTCTTGCCAGTGTCACCGCAATTGGTGGCGGTACTATCCGTGATATGGCACTAGGGGCGACTCCTGTTTTTTGGGCCAATGATCCTGCCTATCTATGGGTGATATTTATTACCTGTATTTGCACCATCTTATTAGTTCGCCGTCCCAAAAGACTCCCTTGGTACGTGCTTCCTGTATCCGATGCCATTGGTCTCTCTGTTTTTGTTGGCATTGGCGTAACCAAAGCGCTCAACTATGGTGCAACACCTATGGTTGCAGTTGTAATGGGGGTTCTTACTGGCTGTGGCGGTGGGATTATCCGAGATATTTTAGCCCGTGAAGTGCCGATGATCCTGCGAAGTGAGATCTATGCAACGGCCTGTATTGTAGGCGGTATGATCCACACGTCTTTACTGCTGTTTGGGCTGGATAATGTCTCTGCAACACTGTGCGGCCTGGCTGCCACATTAAGTATACGTTTAGCGGCCATTCGTTGGCACTTGTCGTTACCCACATTCAATCTAAATAAATAGCAAACATACTCCAATAAAAAAGGCGCCTAGGCGCCTTTTTTCATACAGAGTTTACGACTCTATTTAATAGTGATACGTGCGAATTTACGTTTACCCACTTGATACACTGCAGTGCCTGCTTCAGGAACTAAACGGTTATCAGTAATTTTTTCACCTTCAATCTTCGCAGCACCCTGCTTGATCATACGCATCGCATCAGACGTTGAACTCACCAACGCCGCCTCTTTTAAAATATTAGCGATCGGTAGACCCGCTTCAAATTCAAACTCAGGCATCTCATCTGGCATCGCCCCTTTTTGGAAACGATTAATGAACTCTTGCTCTGCTGCATCCGCATCGGCTTGTGTGTGGAAACGAGCAATGATCTCTTTCGCTAATAAGATCTTAACGTCACGAGGGTTGGTTCCCGACTCTACATCCACTTTTAACTGCGCAATGTTTTCCAGAGGGCGGAAAGAGAGCAACTCATAGTAGCTCCACATCAAGTCATCTGAAATTGACATAATCTTACCAAACATCTCGCTTGGTGCTTCACTGACACCAATATAGTTATGAGATGATTTTGACATTTTCTTAGTCCCGTCAAGGCCAACAAGAAGAGGCATCATCAACACTACTTGTGGTTTCTGTCCATGAGATTTTTGTAGTTCTCGTCCCATCAACAGGTTAAAGCGTTGATCAGCACCACCAAGTTCAACGTCGGTTTCCATCGCTACTGAATCATAACCTTGCAGCAGTGGGTACATGAATTCATGAATAGCAATTGGCTGGCCACCTGCGTAACGCTTTTTAAAGTCATCTCGCTCTAACATACGAGCAACGGTTTGATTAGAGGCTAAACGGATCATGCCTTCTGCACCAAGCTCAGATAACCACTCAGAGTTAAACTGAATTTTGGTTTTTGCAGGATCTAAAATTTTAAATACTTGCTGTTTGTACGTTTCAGCATTCGCCAATACATCTTCTTTGGTCAGCGGAGGGCGCGTACTGTTTTTGCCAGACGGGTCACCCACCATGCCTGTAAAGTCACCAATCAAAAAAGTTACTTCATGGCCCAACTCTTGGAACTGGCGAAGTTTATTTAAAATAACAGTGTGGCCAAGATGAATGTCAGGAGCAGTTGGATCAGCACCTAATTTAATTCTTAATGGACGGTTCTCTTTCAGTTTAGCAATCAGCTCTTCTTCCGGAATAAGCTCTTCTACACCGCGTTTTATTTCCGCTAGTGCTACTTCGATGCTGACCATTGTTGTTTGCTCCCACAAATTAGCAAAAAATTGACAATCTACTATCTTACTTGAATAGCGATGTTTTTTAAAACCAGTTAGACTAATTCTCTGTCTATTTATTTTGTTATATTACATAATTGCACGAATGATAATATCTAAAATCTCTCGAATCCCAGTAATTCACCGCATTCTTATCGCCTCGACCAGTGCCATCATGGCTATTGGCATATTTATGTTGCCTTCAAACCTTGAAAAAACAGCGAATAACGACAATAAGCTGGTCATTGGACAAGTCTATCCTCTCGAGATCAGTCCCAGTCTGTTGATCACTCCTGATGCTCAGAAAAAAAGTAACTCACACATTCGTTGGGAGTCTCATAACGTAAAACCCAATGAGAGTGCTGCTCTGCTATTTAGCCGCATCGGACTCTCAGCCCGTCTGCTCTATAACCTAACCAGCAGTGATAAAGATATCGATAAACAATTGAGTCGACTGCGTCCTGGGGATGAACTTCGATTTGGCTTTAACGATCAAAATGAATTGGTACAGCTGATCCGCCCAATCAGCCGAATAGAAACGTTCCAAATCACCAAAATTGGTGACCATTATAAAGCCAATCTTGAAAGCAAAAAAATTGAAATCCTTCTTAATTACTCTAAAGCAACCATTACCTCTAACTTCTGGAACGCGTCCATCAGTGCAGGTCTCAACGCTAACCAGATCATGGAGTTAGCTGGTATTTTTGGTTGGGATATCGATTTCGCATTAGATCTACGTGAAGGCGACCACTTTGAAGTGCTATTTGAAGAGCGTTATGTGGAAGGTCAATATGCAGGTACTGGCAACATCATAGCCGCCTCTTTTACCAACCAAGGCACCACCTTTAGTGCGGTACGTGAAGATGAGAGTGGCAACTACTTCGACCCAAACGGCCGAGCAATGAAAAAAGCTTTCTTGCGCTCTCCTATCAACTTCCGATACGTCAGCTCTAATTTTAATCCGAGAAGACTTCACCCTGTCACTGGTCAACGTAGAGCTCACCGAGGCACTGACTACGTCGCTCCGGTAGGCACACCAATTTGGGCGGCAGGCGATGGTATCGTCGATAAAGCAGGATATAACCAATTTAACGGTAACTATGTCTTTATCAGACACAGTAACACCTACATCACTAAATACCTTCACATGACTAAGCGTTACGTGAAAACGGGACAGAGAGTGAAGCAGGGACAAACGGTAGGTACATTAGGTAGAACAGGTCGTGTTACAGGTGCTCATCTCCATTATGAGTTTTTGGTCAATGGGGTCCATAAAAATCCAAGAACGGTGAAGTTGCCTGAATCTAAATCACTATCAGGTCAAAAGAAGGCTGAGTTTAAACCTATCGCTCTGCAGAGAATGAAAATGCTTGAGCGCTACGGTAACTTAGTACTCACCAACAACAGTTCACTCATACAACCTAAATAGTGTCACCATCATCAGATAATAAAAAACCGAACGTATTCATAACGTTCGGTTTTTTTGTATTAGCCATTCAGCTCCGCAGGTTCTTGTTGCCGTTTCTGCTTTAAACTCATTATCCAGAAGCTCACTTTATGACCCAGCATTAACAGACAAGGGGTTAACACCAAGGTCAACACCGTTGCAAACGTTAAACCACCAGCAATAGCCGTCGCTAACTGTGACCACATCTGAGTACTCGGTGCACCGAACTCGATCTTCTGATTCATCAAATCGATGTTCATCTCTAACACCATCGGCATTAATCCGAGAATGGTGGTCACTGTAGTTAACATAACGGGTCTAAGGCGCTGTACCCCTGTGCGTAAAATCGCTTCAGAGGTCGCTAACCCCTGCTCTCGCAACTTATTAAAAGTATCGATCAGTACAATATTGTTATTAACGACAATACCGGCGAGAGCAATGACGCCAATACCTGACATCACAATACCGAAAGGTCGATTAAAGACTAACAAGCCCCCAAATACACCCACTGTCGAAAACAGCACGGCACTGAGTATCAAGAACGCTTGATAGAAACTATTAAACTGAGTCACTAGAATAATCGCCATCGCGGCAAGCGCAATCATGAAGGCTTTCATCAAAAACGCTTCTGAATCATTTTGCTCCTCATTTTGACCACGGATTTTAAACTCTACCGCACCGTTGAGTTTCAGATCCTTTAGCGCTTGTTCGATTTTTGGCAGCTCTATACTTAAGTTGAAGCCTTCCGCCATATCCGCTTTCACTTCAATCACTCGGCTGCCATCCACACGGTGAATCGTATCCTGTTTCGGTGCCGCTTTGATGCTAGCAAAATTGGTGATAGGAACCATTCCATAACGCGTTTTCACTCTCAACTCGTCAAAACGCCCAATGTCCCTTTTGTCATCAGGGTATCGAACTAAAATATCCACCTGTTCATCAGCATCATCAGGCAGGTAGTCCCCAATTTTCAAGCCATTGGTGACAAACTGTACCGTATTTCCGACGAGTGTGGCATCCGCACCATAACGAGCGGCATCATCTCGACGAATATCAATCTGCCAATCAATCCCCTCTTTATTGCCCGTATCACTGATATTAATTAGAGCAGGCGTATTGTCGGCCCATTGACGAACCGTTTTGATTGCTTTGTTCAGCTCCGCTGGCATGTCAGAGCTAAGCTCAATCACCAAATCATTTTCACTTGGCGGTCCTGATTCTGGCATCTTAAACTCCAGCTCAATCCCCGCAATGTCCTTCATCTCTTCACGCAGTTCTGCAATAATGTCAGACACAGGTCGGCGCAGCTGCCAATCCAATGGAGTCATCTGTATTTGACCAATCTCATCATCGCCACCAGTACGGGTATAGATACTCTCTAGCTCTTCATGACCTAAGATCCTCTGCTCGACTTGCGCCATCAGTTTATCTTTCTCATAAATGGAGAGATCGCCGTGAGATCGTACCTTCAAATTAAAGAATGGCGGATCCACCTCAGGGAAGAACTCAACCCCTAATCCTGCTTCTTTATACGCATAGCCTATTCCTCCCGAAACCACAATAGCAGCTAAAAGAATCTTCAGTGGGTGGCGAATCGCAATCGATAAAGTATTAAAATAGAGTCGTGTAAACCCTTTGGTTTGGCTGTTATCCCCTTGACTCACGGCATGCAGCCTAGCCCGTGTTTCAGGCAACATTTTTTGCGGTTTACCAAAGATTCCGCCTAGTACAGGCACAAAAAGCAGTGCCATGACTAACGACGCAGATAACGTCGCAATCATGGTAATTGGCAAGAACTTCATGAACTCGCCCATAATACCCGGCCAAAACATCAACGGCGCAAACGCTGCTAATGTGGTTGCCGTTGAAGCAGTAATCGGCCACGCCATACGCTGCGCTGCTTCTCGGTAAGCGGTTTTTCGGTTTGCACCTTCATTCATCCGTCGATCGGCATATTCCGTTACTACAATCGCACCATCAACCAGCATTCCGACCGCCATAATGAGTGAGAACAGCACCACAACATTCACCGTTAGACCTGCAATCGATAACACCAACAATCCTGTTAAGAAAGAGCCGGGTATTGAGACACCCACCAAAAAGGCTGTACGCGCACCTAAAATGGCCACGATAACGATCACCACCAATATGATGGCTGACAAAATATTATTTTGCAGATCGTTGAGCATATTTTTTACATCTTTCGACTCATCCCAGGTGTAGTTCACTTTCAGGTTGTCAGGCCAAGTTTCGAGCTCTTGCGCACCTTCCAACACCGCTTTAACAATCGCGACGGTTTCAATGATGTTCTCACCCGCTCGCTTTTTAATATCGAGAACAACGGCTGGCTTGCCATTCAGTCGAGCAAAACTGTTAGGATCACGAAATGCTTTACGTACCGTGGCGACATCACCAAAGGTGACCACTTGCTTGCCATCCACTTTAACGGGTAGCTCTAACACATCTTTTAGGGAATCAAATACTGAAGGGACTTTGACCGAAAAGCGGCCATAACCCGTATCCACAAACCCTGCAGCAACCACCTTATTATTCAAGGCGATAATATTGTAGATATCCCCCTGATCTAAGCCATAGCTCTCTAGTAATAGTGGATCAACAATGATCTCTACCACATCTTCGCGATCGCCGGCAATATCGACCTCTAGGACTTGTCGGTAACTCTCTAACTTATCTTTTAGCTTACGCGCTATTTTCACGCTAGTACGCTCAGGAACGGTACCGTACAACACCACTGACAACACAGGGTTCATCGAGGCGAATGTCACCTCGTTAACCGTCGGTTCATCACTCTCAGAGGGAAGTTGAGGTTTTACCAAGTCCACCGCATCTCGAACATCAGACATCGCTTTGTCGAGAGGAATCCCCACTTCAAACTCAAGCGTCACTGAGGCATGTCCCTCTGACGCTGTGGCAGTCATCTCTTTTACCCCCTCAATTGAACGTAGCTCTTGTTCAATTGGGCGTACCAAAAGTCGCTCAGAATCTTCTGGAGAGATCCCTTGGTGGCTCACCGAGACATAAATAACCGGAATGGTAATATCAGGGTTCGACTCTTTAGGTATCGAAACGTAAGTAAACACTCCAGCAATAAGAATCAACAGTAACAATGAGAGCATGGTTCTTGCGCGAGACAGTGCCGCACTAATTAACGTAAACATACTGCCCCCTTATTCTGCTTCTTTACTGTTGCGAACCGCATTTACACCATCACCATCACGAACAAACCCTTGCCCAACGGTAATGATCTCTACTTGCTCACCCAACCCAGATAGCCACACACCATCGTCTTCCGCTTTTACCAACTGAATCGGGACAAATTTGACACTATCAAAACTATTTTCCTCAAGTTTCACCACCGTTTTAACCCCTAAGTTACCATCCGCATCAAGAGCAAGCATGGCAGGTGTCACTTTAATGGCGAGAGTCTGTTCCAAGTTCAGATCAACTTCTGCACTGATCCCAGCAGCCATCAGCTGTTTCGGATTTGGAATTTCAACTTCAATAGGGAAAGTATTGGTGGTGGGTGACGACATTCTTGAGATGTAACGAAGTTTACCTTCTACCTCAGGTCGATTCATAAAGGTAATGCTGGCACTCTGTTTCGGTTTTAGCATCGAGATGTGCTTTTCACTGACATCCGCTTGAATGACCAGTGGGTCGAGGTCTACAACGCTGGCAATCGGATCGCCTTTAGAGACAAAATCACCAACCTCAACATGCAAGAGCTCCACCACGCCAGAGAACGGAGCAACTATGGTGGTATTTTTTAGCATCAATTGAGCGTACTTCACTCTGGCCTTTGCTTCAGCTAGCCCAGCTTGTGCTTTACTGAAAGCAACTTCACCAGAAAGACCTTTGCTGCGCAGTGATTTAGCCGCTTTATACTCTTTCTCTTTAACGGATAGAGTCGCTTTGGTTTGACTCAACTGCAGGACTAAATCGGCCTTATCTAACTGTACTAGTGGCGTCCCTTTTGTAACAGTCGTCCCTTTCCGCACTAAAATCGTCTCAACTTGAGCAGCAATTTGAGCCCCTAAGGTCGCTTCCCTATCGGGTGCGGTTCGGCCATATAGTGAAATAGTACGTTCAGTAAGTTCTGCTTTAAAGTTGGTGACCACCACTTTCGCAAAAGGGACAACGTCTTGCGGCGGCTCTTCTACAGTCGACTCTTCTGCTTCTGATTTTCCAAGCGTTAACCAGAAAATCAAAACAAAAAATAGGATTGCGGAGAGAATCCAAGGGCGATGAGAGAAGAAGGAGAATATGTTGTGTCGACTGGTAACCATAGCATCAATCCTTATTGCGTAGGATAGTATTGCCGTTTATTCGCCTTGTTATCTAACGTAGCCCGAATAAACAATAATATTTCTAAATAGAAAAAAGAGCATCTATTAAAAATAATTATGGTTACTAAGTCAACAAAAATGACGTTTTGTCAAAAAATTAAACGCTGAAGGAGGCTCCACAGCCACAAGTAGTTGTTGCATTTGGATTATTTACGAAAAATCGAGAGCCTTCCAGCCCTTCTGTATAATCGACAACGCCGCCCATGAGGTACTGCAAACTCATTGGATCCACAACCAAAGTGACGCCGTCATTTTCCAGTGTCATATCGCCATCATTCACCTTTTCATCAAAAGTAAATCCATACTGAAAACCGCTACAACCACCGCCAGTAATATAGACACGTAGTTTTAGTTCTGGGTTCTCTTCTTCCGCAATTAATGTTTTTACTTTAGCTGCAGCTACGTCAGAAAACGTTAATGGTACAGGTATATCGCTCATTCAAACCTCTTAATTAATGGCGCTTTGTTTAACACTCTGTCAGCGATTATCTAATACCTGACTGAATCGTTCAAGTATTCGCCGCAAATTGCTTAAATAACTTTGTATTTTACTGAAAATGAGCCTTATTTATGAATACTCCAATCAAATTTTTAAACATAAACTCTATTTACATCTCATTAAATTGAGTTTGTCGGGCTCTAATCAAGATTTTCACTTCGAATTATGTACAATAGCCCCCTTAATTGGTCCCACTTAGTAATTTAGAGGATAAAGTAATGACCAAATCTGCAGATCTTTTTGCAAAAGCGCAACAAGTCATTCCTGGCGGAGTCAACTCTCCAGTACGTGCTTTTGCCGGGGTTGGTGGCTCACCACTATTTATTGACCGCGCTGATGGTCCCCTAATTTTTGATGCTGATGGAAAAGCTTATATCGACTATGTTGGTTCTTGGGGGCCGATGATACTTGGTCATAACCATGCCACCATTCGAGATGCAGTCATCCATGCTGCTCAACGTGGTTTAAGCTTTGGTGCTCCAACAGAAACCGAAATCAACATGGCTGAATTAGTGTCTGAACTTGTGCCATCAATGGAACAAGTGCGTATGGTAAGTTCAGGTACTGAAGCGACCATGAGTGCCATCCGATTAGCTCGTGGTTTTACCGGCAGAGATAAGATTTTAAAATTTGAAGGGTGCTACCACGGACACGCTGACAGCTTATTAGTAAAAGCAGGATCAGGCGCTCTTACGTTAGGTCAGCCTAGCTCTCCAGGTGTACCTGTTGATTTTGCCAAACATACTCTAACGGCAACTTTCAACGATATTGACTCAGTTCGCCAACTGTTTACAGAGTTTAAAGGTGAGATCGCTTGTATCATTGTTGAACCTGTTGCGGGCAACATGAACTGCATCCCCCCTGTTGAAGGCTTCCACGAAGGTCTGCGTGACATTTGTGACAGTGAAGGCGCATTGCTGATTTTTGACGAAGTAATGACAGGTTTTAGAGTGGCACAAAGCTGTGCTCAAGGTTACTACAACATCAAACCAGACTTAACGACGCTAGGTAAAGTAATTGGTGGTGGAATGCCAGTAGGTGCATTTGGTGGCCGTAAGGATGTCATGCAATACATTGCACCAACAGGCCCAGTCTACCAAGCAGGAACACTGTCTGGTAACCCTGTTGCTATGGCTGCGGGTTTTGCTTGCTTGAAAGTATTAACTGAAGAAGGTAACGAAGAGCGTTTAGCGCGTAAAACTGCCGAGCTGGCAAATGGCTTGAAAGAGTTAGCTGATCAATACCAGATTCCGTTCGTGGTTAACTATGTCGGCGGCATGTTCGGCTTCTTCTTTACCGATCAAGAGAGTGTTACCCGTTTCGAAGACGTTGGTCGTTGTGACATTGAACGCTTCAAGAAGTTCTTTAATTTGATGCTTAAGTTCGGTGTATACCTTGCGCCATCTGCTTATGAGGCTGGATTTTTATCATTGGCTCATGGCAGCAAAGAGATTGCAGCGACCCTAGAAGCGGCAGAACGCAGTTTCGCTATCATTGCTCAAGAAGCCGCTGAACAGGCTTAATAACCGTCTTGAAAATGATAAAAAATGCCTGCATTGCGTCAGGCATTTTTATTGCCAGTTCACTATGACCAATACTAGCAATACCACTAGCAAAACCGTGAACCACGGAAGCTTTTTCCCTCTCCGTTTTCCCTTACACCCTTCACTCTTATTTTCACAACAGCCCATTATTTACACCTTAATAAGTTGCTAATTCCGATCATAGTTATATAAACTACTGACAAAGAAAAGATCTTTTACTAAAAATTTAAGGAATCACTTTGCCAAAATCAGCCAAAATGACCTCTCGTCACTGGATGTTAATCATCTCGTTAATGATCGCGGCCTATGCGTGTTACCTGTTGATAGAGCCCTATTTAAATCCGATTATTATTGCTTTTATTATCTCCTTACTGTTTGCCCCGTTGCACAACATTATTGATGATAAATTGCATCATCGCCCCAATACGTCAGCCGTCATCTCTTGTACTCTGTTGACCTTTATCATCGCCATCCCACTTTTTTTTGTATTTGCAGCCATTGTTCAGCAAGGTTCAACTTTTTCAAAAGACACCTACGACTGGGTGACTCATGGCGGTATTCAAGAAGCTTTCAATCACCCTCTTGCGGCAAAGGCTATCCACTTTCTGAATGAGTGGCTCCCTTTTGATAAAATCGATCCCCAAGAGATCACTCAAAAAATTGCGCAATTAGCCTCTCAGTTTGGCACCAAAATTGTTGGTATGAGTGCCAAAATACTCGGTGATGCCACCAGCTTTCTAATGAGCTTCTTTTTAATGTTGTTTGTGCTGTTTTTCTTTCTACGTGATCAAGACAAAATTTTCACCGCATTTCGCCATGTACTGCCACTGTCACGTACTCAAGAAGATCAGCTGCTTGATGAAGTGGAGCAGGTCGCTAAATCCGCCGTACTGGGATCTTTTTTAACCGCGATAGCCCAAGGTATCGCCGGTGGTTTTGCTATGTGGTTAGCCGGGTTCCCTGGCCTGTTCTGGGGCACAATGATGGGGTTTGCCTCATTCATTCCTCTGGTCGGAACCGCTCTTATCTGGATTCCAGCAGCCCTCTATCTACTGCTAACCAACCAATGGGAGTGGGCTCTGTTTCTCTCCATATGGGGAGTTGTGGTGGTCGGTTCTATCGATAACATCGTTCGTCCTCTGCTTATGCAAGGAAACTCAGGGATGAATACTCTGCTGATTTTCTTCTCTTTGCTAGGTGGGATCCAACTGTTTGGTCTAATCGGCCTGATTTATGGTCCAATTATTTTTGCGGTCACACTGGTGCTATTTAACCTGTATGAAATTGAGTTTAAAACCTTCTTAGACGACCAAGATAATAGTTAGATTTCCCCTCTTTTAACAGGGTGACCCGTGGATACGCGGGTCACCTGCTGTTTAGGTTTAACCTGCTCCTGCTTTGTGGGACAATCCCCTCGATATTTAGCCACTAAAAAGAGATAACCATGATTTTTACCGCCCCTAGCCAAATTGCGCTACGTCAAATTGAGTACTTTGCCGATAAACACGTATTGGTTGCGGGTGAGCTTGAAGATGACTTTCCATCCGAGTTAGTTAATCATTGTGCCTCTGTCTCTATTTTTACTACCAACTATGGTTATTACCATTCGCATAAAGCATCAGAGCAGATCCAAACCTTTTTTGGTGCTGAACTGACTCAGACCTCAGAAGCGGATTTAATTCTGCTCTATTGGCCAAAAGCCAAAGCCGAAGCGGACTTTTTACTGACAATGTTGCTGGCTAAACTGGGTAAAGGGACTGAGATTTGTGTGGTTGGGGAGAATCGCAGTGGCGTGAAAAGCATTGAGAAAATGTTTACTCCTTTTGGCCCCATCACTAAATACGATTCAGCACGCCGTTGCAGTTTCTACTGGGGTCAATGCACTCAAGAGGCACCCACTTTTGAATTAGCGAATTACTTTAAAAGTTATGTTGTCTCAGTGGCTGAGCAAGAGATTCAAGTTCGAAGCTTACCTGGCGTATTCAGCCATGGTGAATTTGATAAAGGCAGCCAACTGTTGGTTGAGTCGTTGCCAACATTAAAAGGTAAAGTGCTCGATTTTGGTTGTGGTGCTGGTGTATTAGGCTCAATAATGAAAATTCTAAACCCCGAGATTGATATCAACCTATGTGACATCAGTGCACTAGCTATTGAGTCTTCTAAGGCAACACTAGAGGCCAATAATCTTCAAGGCAATGTGTTTGCAACTGATGTTTATTCTGATACGGATAACAACTACGACTTTTTAATCAGTAATCCACCTTTTCATGCAGGGTTAAAAACACACTACAGCTCTACTGAAACTCTGCTTGCCGAGGCACCAAAGCACCTCAAGTATAACGGCCAACTGTTAATTGTCGCCAACAGCTTTTTGCAATACCCGCCAATCATTCAATCCGCATTTGGTCATTGCGAGACAAAAGCAAAAACCAACGCATTTAAAATTTACAGCGCAAAAAAACAATCGTAAACCAACGATAACAATCGCTGAAATTGCCTATTTTGACGATATCCAGCCCTGAAATTTTATAAAGCGTGGATTTTGACACGCTTTTATTGCTACTAACTTGATATCTCGAAAAAAGTCCGTATAAATCTAAATTGACCCTTTACGTCAATAATACGTACTCTTTTTTAACGTTTTGTAAAAACGTTAAATTGCATTCAATAGCCAAAAGTGCAAATTCAGGTGAAATAAGTGAAAAAACAATTATTTACTCGGTTACAAAACAAATTAATGGTGGCTTTTCTCTTTTTAAGCATTACTCCTCTTACCTTAATTGCCCTATTTTTTCTTCACTCGCACAGTCAAGATTTAGAACAACAGAGCACCAATCACCTCGCCTCTTTGCGTGATAATAAACAACAACAAATACGTACTTACTTCCAAGCGAAGGAGTCTGAGGTCCTCAGCTTTGCTCACTCAGAACTTGCTAACGCCAGTGGCGGTCGATTCTATGGGTTGATCGGTGCTTTTCAAGATTTAGGATTTACAGAACAAGAAGCGAGAGAGAATGCGCAGCAACGGTACATTCGCGGATCTAAGCATGTTATCAAAACGCCTGTCCCCTCTGACTCTGAAGCCTACAATGGCAGTGAACGCTACCGACTTATCCATAAGCGTTATCACTGGGCCTATATTGAATTATTGAAACGATCCGATTTTAGTGATGTGTTGTTGGTTGATAGAAAAGGAACTGTGGTCTACTCCATCCAAAAAAAGGACAACTTTGGCACCAATTTACTCAGCGGAAAATACAACAATACGCCACTCTCCGAAACCTATAAAAAAGTAGCCCAATCCGTCAAAGAGCAGAGTGACAAAGATAATGTGCCTGTTATTTTTTCAGGTTTTAATCAAGTGAGCGATCATCAAGTCGCTTGGTTTGCTGCTCCCATCATTCAACAGGGTTTTTTGCACAGTTATGTCATCTTTGAGCTGTCGAATAAAAAACTGACTCAACTCATCGAACAAACCTCCGATCTCAACAGTGGTATCTCATACCTGTTAGTGGGACAGGATTTTCAATCAAAAATAAACAATGTCTCTGACAGTGATATCGAATTAAGCTCAACCATCATTATCAATGCCTTAAAAGGTGATTCAGCCGTGGGCAGCTTTGCCAATGCTGATGGGGCGATGATTCTATCGGCATACTCTCCAGTGTCTGTGTTGAATCAAACTTGGGCACTCTCTGTCGAGCTCCCAGAAAACCAAGCATTTTTGAGAATTCAGCAGTTAGAAAAGATATTTGTATTCGCGATGATGTTGGCTATTATTCTAGTCGTTATTGCCTCTCATTATCTCTCCAACTCCATTACCCTTCCTCTATTAAAATTATCCTGGGCTGCAGAACGCGTGTCGGCAGGAGACTTAGATCAAGAGATCTCAAGTACAGAAAGAAGTGATGAGATTGGGCGTTTAGCTATCAGTTTTTCTAGGATGCAACGCTCAGTAAGAGAGAAGATCGAACTGATCAAAGAGCAGAACCGAGTACTTGAAAGTAATTTGTCCACGATTCAACATCAAAATGATGAACTGCAGCTTGCTGACAAGCTAAAGGATGAGTTTTTAGCAACCACCTCCCATGAATTAAGAACCCCTCTGCATGGAATGGTGGGTATCGCCGAAACATTAATCTCTGGTGCGAATGGTCCACTTCTCTCTCATCAACGCCATCAACTAGAGATCATCATCAACAGCGGCCAACGATTAGCGACCTTAGTTGACGATCTTCTCGATTATCACAAAATGCGATATGGCAGCCTCGACATCAATAAGAAGCCAGTTAATGTCTCTTCAGCAACCCGCTTAGTTCTGGAGTTATCTCAGCATCTAATAGGCAGTAAACCTGTTAGAATCATTAATCAGGTTTCTAACGATCTTCCCGTGGTTTTGGCGGATGAGCAGCGCTTAGAGCAAGTGCTGTATAACCTTATCGGCAACGCGATCAAATACACTTCTGAAGGTAAAATTGTTATTTCAGCCACGGTGGTTGATGAGAATATACGCGTTCAAGTGGTCGATACTGGTCACGGGATCCCCCCTGAGCAGTTAGAACACATCTTTGAGCCATTGATCCAAGCCGGACAAGACTCCAACCGATATCGTCAAGGTGCCGGATTAGGCTTATCAATCAGCCGACAGTTGATTGAGTTGATGAATGGCGATCTCTACGTCAGCAGCCAACCAATGGTAGGGGCAACCTTTAGCTTTACCTTACCTATCGCTACCGATCAAACCTTAGCCGGCAGTGACACAGACGCCCCCCACTCTCACTTCCAAGCCCCAGTGAGCAGTTCACCGAGTCCCATGATCGATAACAGTCTACCGGAGAACAGTGACGGTCCGTTGTTGGTCATTGCCGACGATGAGCCCGTCAATCTGCAAGTGTTGGATAACTTCCTCCGATTAGAGGGCTATCGAGTCAAAACCGCATCCGACGGGCCAGAAACACTCAGCTTATTAAAAGAAGAAAAACCTGAACTGCTGTTGCTCGATGTGATGATGCCAGGGATGAGTGGGTATGAAGTGTGTCAGTCGCTAAGAGCGGAGTACGATCATGCAGAACTCCCTATTATTATGTTAACTGCACTGAATCAAACTCAGGATAGAATAAGAGGCTTTGATGCTGGTGCTAACGATTACTTAACCAAACCCTTTAATAAGCAGGAACTTTCTGCCCGTATTAATGCTCACCTGCTTGCTAGCAAATCTGAATTGAGACGACAAGAGAATGTCAATTTACAAAAAGAACTCCGCAGTCGAGAGCAAGTAGAGGCCGGTCTCCTAGAGGCGCAAGGGTATCTGCTTGAACAGTTAGAGAAAGCACCTGAAGCAATTATCTGCATCAGGCAAGATAATCGAATTAAATTTGCGAATGATGCTGCTTCAAAACTGTTTAAAAGAAGCAGTGAACAGCTCACCCGCTACCACACTGAAGAATTATTGATAAGACCAGCATTAACACAACAAACTACCCATTTTAACGGCGACATTGATATCTACATTGATGGAGACGTTCAGCGAATTTTTGCCGATATTTTACCGATGCCAAAAGGCTCTGGCCTATTATCTATTGTGATTTTATCCGTACATAACAGCGATAACATCCAGCGTATTTTTGACCTAGAAAATGCCGTAGATGCACTTTCTCGTTACGCATTCGATGGTGACAAAGACAAACTTCAGCAGCTAAAAGAGATGGGGGGTGAGTTTACCCGCATCGCGGATAAGGTCGAAAATAAAGGCAGTGATAAAGCGACAATCATGCGTGAGATTTTGGTCGATGTAATGACGGAGACCCTTGATTATTGGCAGCAAGATAGTGGCTCTGATAAGTTCACCCTTGCCGAACAGAGTGGCCTATGGCGTGTCTATCTCGACAGAAGTACCCTACAAACTCGTACTCTGGATAAATACTTAAGAGTCGAAACCCTACCTAAAACCCCTCGCTGGCGTACCGTACTCAACACTATTGATTACGTACTCGAACACTGCCAGTCGCCAACCGCTAGCCGACAGAGAGTTGAAAAACTTCGTGATCAACTGCAGAAGTTATTAACAGACTAAAGCAGCAACAAACAACGAGCCCGAACTTACTTCGGGCTTTTTTACATTAAAAAAATAAGTATGAAAAAGTTCTGTGTACAACGTAAAAAACACCTCTTTCTATTGCTTAATTGATCAAAACGAGAACCAAATCACGACAAACCGTTAAGATTATTTTTTTACGAACATTAAGGCTATTGTGTTCACGTGACTCATCTCACTAAAAAACTCAACGGCTTACAGGCTATTTATATTAAAAGAGCACAGAGTTAGTAAGCACCTACATCCCACGTTAAACACAGAAGGAAAGGTGATGTGAGTCACGCTTAAAAAAACTGGATTTTCGATTAAAATAAAACCATTTTAACGTTTATAACGTAACACTTGACCATTTTGACGTTTTTAACGAGCAACGAAATTGACGTTTTTATCGAGTCGTTGTTTCCTATAGATAACCAAGGGCCTACTGACCACTCATATTGAATGTCATATCCCAATATGTGGTGGGTCTTTGAGCTGTATTTACCCGATGGTAACTACATCCATAAGTGAAAATAATTAAGCTAAAGTAAGGAAACAGCTATGCTTGCCAAAATTAATAAAACGACACTAGCAGCAGCAGTATTTGCCGCAGCAGCAGGACTTGCGGCTCCGCATGCTTCTGCAGCACGCAGCGAACTAACGATAGTATCTGATTTTTACCCTACAATGATTCAAAACTTCAACCCCTACCTTGCAACTAACTTGCGTACAACTACTGACTTTGTCTTTGAGCCTTTGGTTATATTCAATGAGATGCATGGCAACAAACCTGTCATGCGTTTGGCTGAAGACTACCGTATGTCAGATGACTTAATGTCAGTCACCTTTGATATCCGTAAAGGGGTTAAATGGTCCGATGGCGAGAAATTCACAGCTGATGATGTTGTTTTTTCTTATCAACTGCTTAAAGATAAACCTGCGTTAGACCAACGTGGTATCAATAAGTGGATCACTAAAGTTGAAAAATTGAATGAATATCAAGTTCGTTTCTCATTAGTAGAAGCCAACTCAAACGTTCCTTATGAGATGTCTCTGGTTGCTATCGTACCTGAGCATGTATGGAGTAAAGTTGACGATCCAACGACCTTTACCAATGAAAATCCAGTCGGTTCTGGACCTTTCACTGAAATTGACACTTTTACCCCTCAACTTTACATCCAGTGTCGTAACCCTAACTACTGGGACAACGACAACCTAGAGGTTGACTGTCTACGAGTTCCACAGATTGCAAACAATGACCAGCTACTGGGTAAAATTGTAAACTCTGAGCTTGATTGGACCTCGTCGTTCATTCCAGACATTGACCGTACGTACAAATCAGCCAATCCAAACCACCAATACTGGTACCCACCATCAGGAACCAATGCGTTTGTGGTTAACTTCAAGAATGCAGATTCTGCAAAAAATGAAGCACTGACTAATGTTGATTTCCGTCGTGCATTCAGTATGGCGATTGACCGTCAAACTATCATTGATATCGCTTTCTATGGCGGCGCTACCGTCAATGATTTCGCATCGGGTTTAGGTTATGCATTTGAAGCATGGTCAGACGAAACGGTTCATAACAAATACAAGAAATTTAACACTTACAGTGTCGAAAACTCAAAAGCACTGCTTGCTAAAGCGGGCTTTAAAGATACCGATGGTGATGGATTTGTTGAGACACCATCAGGTAAGAAGTTGGTTTTAGACATTCAATCCGTTAATGGTTGGACAGATTGGAACAACACCGTTCAACTTGCTGTAGAGCAGCTAGAAGAAGTGGGAATCCAAACCAAAGCACGTACGCCTGAGTTCGCGGTTTATAACCAAGCGATGTTAGAAGGTAAATACGATATTGCCTATACCAACTACTTCCACGGTGCTGACCCGCATCTTTACTGGAACAGTGCATATAACTCAGCACTTCAAGATGGTGAAGGCATGCCTCGTTTCGCGATGCACTTCTTTAAAAACGCTAATCTAGATAAGTTGTTGGATGGTTTCTACAAGACGGCTGATAAGTCTGAGCAGATGAAAATGGCTCACGGTATTCAAGAGATAATCGCTGAAAACCAAGTCACTATCCCTGTCCTATCTGGTGCTTACATGTACCAATACAACACAACACGCTTCACGGGTTGGTGGAACGAGAAGAACCCTAAAGGACGTCCAAACATTTGGGCTGGTATTCCTGAGCGTCTTCTTCACGTATTGGACCTAAAACCTGTTAAATAAGTAAAACTGCCTTTGCGGTGCACCCATTTTGTGCACCGCCTTTTATCCCCCACCGACGTATACATCAGAGGTATGACGCTTTGCGTTAGGGGATTTTGCGTCCTGAAGCCAGAACAGGCAAATAAATACTGGTTAAGTAAGGTGAGAGATATGGGAATTTTTTTAAGACGTTTGTCATTCTATTTTGTTGCTCTACTTTTTGCAGCAACGCTTAACTTCATTATTCCGCGAGCAATGCCTGGTGACCCCGTTACCATGATGTTTGCTAACGCAACAGTACAGGTCACTCCAGAACGCATTGCCGCAATGAAAGAGTTATTAGGGTTTGTAGATGGTCCTATCTATGAACAATATTTTACCTATATTAAAAACATTCTTAACTGGGAACTCGGCACCTCGATTAAATTCTACCCGCTCTCAGTGAATGAACTGTTGAATGGTGCACTGGGTTGGTCAATGTTCCTAGCAGGTACTGCGGTTATCCTCTCTTTTTCATTAGGTTCGTTTTTAGGTATTTTTGCTGCTTGGAGACGAGGCAGTCGTTATGACACCTTCATCACTCCGGGTATGTTAGTACTGCAAGCCGTCCCGCAAGTCGTTATCGCCATGTTGGCCATGTTCACCTTTGCTGTCGGATTAAAATGGTTTCCAACCGGTTATGCTTACACGGCAGGTACGGTTCCGGATTGGACTAGCTGGACGTTCATAAAAGATGTCGCCTACCATGCGGTGTTACCTCTATTTTGTGCCTCTATCGTGCAGATTGGCGGCTTCTTAATCAATATGCGTAACAACATGATCAACTTGCTGGGTGAAGATTACATCACCATGGCAAAAGGCAAAGGATTAAGTGAAAACCGTGTCGTCTTTAACTATGCAGCACGAAATGCCATGTTGCCAAGTGTCACCGCTCTCTCTATGGCATTAGGTATGGCGATTGGTGGTCAGCTTATTGTCGAAATTATCTTTAACTATCCTGGGCTTGGCTCTGTCATGTTGAATGCCATTCACTCTCGTGATTATCAGGTACTGCAAGGCCAGCTGATTATTATGACTCTGTTTATGCTGTTCTTTAATCTTCTTGCTGACATGCTCTATGTCATTTTAGACCCTCGCCTACGCAAGGGAGGTAAGTAATCATGAAAGCTTTATATAAACTACTAAAAGGGAACCCTAAAGCGCTGGTTGGTTTAGGTATTATCTTCAGCTTTATTTTTATCGCAGTATTTGCTCCATTTCTCTCTGATCATGCGCCAAATAAACGCACAGGTAATGCTCATGAGTACCCGTCATTTGTGGTTAAAGCTGCTCAAAGTAATCCAGACGGTTATATTGCAGAAAACTTAGCCGATAACCGCCGTACTTTGATGATGTCCAAAAAAGCCGAGCACGTGATGGGGACATCACGCATGGGACGTGACATTTGGTCTCAGCTTGCCCATGGAGCACGAATCTCACTAGCAGTGGGTTTTGGTTCTGGTCTTGTTGTCTGCTTCTTAGCAACTGTGATTGGCGTCTCCGCCGGTTATTTTGGCGGAAAAGTCGATTATATATTAACCGCAGCCATGAATATCATGTTGGTTATCCCTCAATATCCACTGCTGTTTGTACTGGCCGCTTTCATTGGGGAGGCAGGGCCACTCACCATTGCGATAATAATAGGATGCACCTCCTGGGCGTGGGGCGCACGTGTGGTGAGATCACAAACGTTATCTTTACGTGAGAAAGAGTTTGTTAAAGCAGCGGAAGTGCTGGGTGAGTCATCAATCAGAATCATCTTTATTGAGATTCTACCTAACCTAATTTCAATCGTTGGTGCGAGCTTCATCGGTTCCGTGATGTACGCCATCATGATGGAAGCAACCATCTCATTCTTAGGCCTAGGTGACCCTAGTACTATCAGCTGGGGAATCATGCTCTATAACGTGCAAACCTCGTCATCCATGTTGGTTGGCGCTTGGTGGGAACTTCTGGCCCCTTGTTTCGCATTGACCTTAGTCGCGATTGGTTTGGCTATGTTGAACTTCGCCGTTGATGAGATCGCCAACCCGCAGTTGCGCTCTCATAAAGGCATGAAACGTTGGAAGAAGATGGCAACCCAAGATAAAGGCGAGCGTGAACCACAGCTTGCTCCTCAAAATGCACTTTGGAGCGGAGATAAGTAATATGACAACCCCTCAAATTTCAATCCGCAACTTATGCGTTGATTACATCACCGAAGCTGGTGACGTTAGAGCAGTAAACAATGTCAGCTTTGATATTGGTAAAGGTGAAGTGTTTGGTTTAGCTGGCGAATCGGGCTGTGGTAAATCAACCGTTGCTTTCTCATTAATGCGATTGCATAAGCCACCAGCTTTTATTACTGGTGGTGAGGTGCTGTTCGATGGAGAAAATATTCTAGAGTATAGCGACGATAAAATGCAGGCATTCCGCTGGAGCGAAATGTCGATGGTATTTCAAAGCGCCATGAACGCGTTAAACCCCGTGCTGCCTTTGTCAGAGCAATTTTGTGATGTCATCATGCGCCACACTAACATGACCCGTAAGCAGGCGATTGTTCGCGCTGAAGGGCTACTGGAGATTGTGGACATTCATCCAAGTCGCCTCAATGATTACCCACACCAGTTTTCTGGTGGCATGCGCCAACGTTTGGTGATAGCCATTGCATTGGCACTTAATCCTAAGCTAATCATTATGGATGAACCCACCACCGCACTAGATGTGGTGGTACAGCGTGAGATTCTACAGAAGATTTATGCTCTGAAAGAGGAGTTTGGCTTCTCTATACTCTTCATCACTCACGATATTTCCTTGATGGTTGAATTTTCTGATCGCATTGGAATCATGTATTCCGGTGAGCTGATTGAAGTCGCCCCATCAAAGCAAATTTTAGAGACCCCTTTCCACCCTTATACCAAAGGGTTGGGTAGTTCATTTCCACCGCTCACTGGGCCGAAAACCAAACTAACGGGCATACCGGGCAATCCTCTGAATTTGTTAGAAATCCCACAGGGTTGCCGCTTTCAAGCTCGTTGTGAACGTGTGCAAGAGGTGTGTCGCCAACAGTCTACGGTGCTGCGCCACATTGAGCAAAATCACTTATCTAACTGTCACCTATTTGGTGAGCCTATCGCGGTAACTAACGCATAGATAAATTGATGGCCACTAGGCTCAATAAAGGATTTAAGGAATTAAAGTATGACAATTCAATATGGTGAACTGTTAGTCGAAGGCAAAAATCTGGTGAAAGATTTTACCATCAGCAGTAATACACTTCAGCAACCAATGATGCGAGCCATCAACGACGTCTCTTTTAAAATGTACAAAAGTCGCGGCCTGGCAGTCGTTGGAGAGTCAGGCTCGGGTAAATCTACCATTGCGAAAATGATCGCAAAGATGCATACCCCTTCTGATGGTTTGATTGAATATAAAGGTCAAGATATTCAACTGATCAAAAAGAAAAAAGAGATGATGAACTTCCGAGAAGGCGTTCAGATGGTGTGGCAGGACCCGTTCGGCTCTCTCAACCCAACTCACACTATCTACCATCATATTGCTCGCCCGTTACTGATCCATAAAAAAGTGAATAAGAGCAATAAAAAAGAGCTTAGCGACCGAATATTTCAACTGCTTGAGCAAGTCGGCCTAACCCCAGCGAAAGAGACGGCGGAAAAGTATCCACATCAGCTGTCTGGCGGGCAGCGTCAACGTGTCAACTTAGCGCGTAACATCGCGGTAGGCGCTGAAGTGGTACTGGCTGACGAACCGACTTCAATGTTAGACGTCTCAATTCGTGCAGGGGTACTGAACCTGATGGAAGAGATGAAGTTCGAAAAGCAGATGTCGCTTTTATACATCACCCATGACATTGCCACTGCCCGTTATATTGCTGAAGACATTTCAGTGATGTATGTCGGACACATGGTTGAGTGGGGAGATACGGATCAGATTATCGCTAACCCTCAACACCCTTACACCCGGCTTCTTGTTTCGGCAGTCCCAGATCCAGCTAAGTCGATTCATACCAAGCTTGAAGGTAAAAAAGGCGATATTCCGCTATGGACTCCAAGTTCATTGGGCTGTCCTTTTGCTGGCCGATGCTTACAAGCCACTGACAAATGCAAAGAAAAAATGCCTGAAGTTACTCAACTTTCAGATAACCACTTTGTTCGCTGTTACTTATACGAAAATTAATTTACTGCGCTTTTTGGGAGACCCCACATGCAGCTGCTCACCAACCATATTGGCTATGAACGTATTGGCTTTAAGCAAGCAATCTTGCTCGCTCCCCCCCCTTTAACGGATGCCTATGCCGAGTTAATTCAGGTCAATAATGAGTGCACACTCATTCAGCTGCCACTTAAAGTGTCGGGGAGCACAGATGAGTGGAGCCACAGTCACAGCTACACCATCGACTTTTCTGAGGTTGAATCTGTTGGTGAGTTCTACCTTAAAGTCGGAACCTGTCAGTCTCACGTCTTTTGCATCCAAGAGGGAATTTTGATGCAGAAGACCTTTTCTGATGTGCTTCACTACTTCAAATCACAACGCAGTGGCGGCGCCTTTGATAAGCAAGATCGTCAAACCTCGATCCTGAAAAGTGATATCAAGGTCGATGTTCATGGCGGTTGGTACGATGCTTCAGGGGATGTGAGTAAATACCTAAGTCACCTCTCCTACGCCAATTACCTCAACCCTCAACAAACCCCTATGGTGGTTTGGAATATGCTCAAGGGTTTAGAACTGCTAAAAGATGCACCAGCGGTAACGGACTACTCTCGAGTGCGCTTAATTGAAGAAGCACTTCATGGTGCTGATTTTTTAATGAGAATGCAGCATCCTGATGGCTACTTTTATATGACGGTATTTGATAAGTGGAGCAAAGATATCACTCAACGTGAAGTATGCGCTTTCTCCACTCAAGACGGACATAAATCATCGGATTATCACGCCGGATTTCGACAAGGAGGCGGTGTATCCATTGCCGCATTAGCAGCGGCTTCAAGAGTGAGCATCTGCGGTGATTTCTCGAATCAAGAGTACCTCCAAGCCGCGACTCTGGGTTACTGGCACTTAAAAGAGTACAACCTCAGTTATCTGAACGACGGTATTGAGAACATTATTGATGAGTATTGCGCCCTACTTGCCAGTGTTGAACTGTTTAAAAGCACCCATGAACAACGCTATTTAAGTGAAGCTCAGAATTGGGCTCTTCGGTTGGCGTCTCGTCAGCAGTCGGATGAAAATCAAACTCACTTCTGGTCTGCTAACGATGATGGTTCAAGACCCTACTCACATGCTGCTGAAGCAGGACTTCCTGTTATTGCCCTCTCTCAATATTTAGCCATTGAGAAGAACGCAGGCAAAGTGAAACACTTCAGTCTGGTAGTGAGCAACGCCTTGCAGTTTGAGCTGTCCATATCCAGTGAGGTCAACAACCCATTTGGCTACCCTCGACAATATATCAAACCTGTTTCGACGCAAAAGCACTCAGCGTTTTTTGTCGCCCATGACAATGAATCCGGTTACTGGTGGCAGGGTGAGAATGCGCGACTAGGCTCGCTTGCCGCCATGGTCTATCTGGCAAAGCCTTGGATTAATGAAGAATCGATGAATACCAAACTTGACCAATTTGCTCAGCACTCATTAAATTGGATTGTCGGCCTAAACCCTTTCGATATCTGCATGTTAGATGGTCATGGTCATAACAACCCTGACTACCTGCCACAGCTTGGCTTCTTTAATGCCAAAGGTGGTGTCTGTAATGGCATTACTTCTGGTTTTGAAAATGAGCGTGATGTTACTTTTAATCCCGTCCCACATAAAGACGATGTATTGCAAAATTGGCGCTGGGGAGAGCAGTGGATCCCCCATGCCGCCTGGTACCTTTTAGCGATCATGTCACAATTTGCAGAGGCCAATAATGACTAATTATCTTGTTGGTATCGACGGTGGCGGCACCTCATGCCGTGCCCGTATTCGTAACGATAAAGGGGCTCTACTTGGTGAAGCGAAGACAGGCAGCGCAAACATTCAACTTGGCGTAGACAAAGCGCTCTCAGCCATTATTGAGGCGGTTCAACAAGCAACGAATCAAGCCAAACTACCAAACTCTGCTCTGTCTCGTATGGATGTGGGGCTGGCCCTTGCTGGCGCCGAGCTAAAGTCCGCTTGGTTTGCGTTTATGCAACAACCTCACCCTTTTGCCTCCATGACACTCAATACGGATGCTTATGGCGCTTGTCTTGGTGCCCACAACGCTGACAGTGGCGCTATTTTAATTGCTGGCACGGGCTCTTGTGGTCTGCTCATTAAAGATGGTCGACAACATGTTTTAGGGGGAAGAGAGTTTCCTATTTCAGATCATGGCAGTGGCGCGATGATGGGACTTAAAGCCATTCAAGAGACTCTGCTTGGCTTTGACGATATCAAAGAGTATCCCCCATTGGCAGAGCAGATCATGTCGACGTTTAACCACGATATTGACGCAGTAGTCACTTGGTCAAAAACGGCCAAACCTTGTGATTATGCTCAATTCTCACCCTTGATCTTTCAATACGCTAAACAGGCGGATCCACTCGCTATTGCTTTACTTAAGCAGACCGCAGCTGACATTGAGATGTTATTGATCGCCCTTAATCGACAGGGAGCGACTGATATTGCTTTGATGGGAAGTATTGGCGAGCACATCCTCGATTGGCTTAGCCCAACGGTATCCCAATGGTTGGTTCCCCCCCAGTCAGATGCCATTGAAGGCGCCATTATGATCGCAGGGCAAGCACAACATAACTTGTACTCTATGCTGACCGAGCATTAAAGGAATAACCTATATGAATTACCGAATTGATCTTACTGTGATTTCTGAAGAAAAGGGGACGAGCCGCTTTGGGTTAACACTTCATAATTTAAGTGAGGTGGCCCTTCACAATTGGCAGCTCAATTTTACTTATGAGAAATTCATTACTCCCACGTCGGTTAAACGTGGTCATTTAACGCAAATCGGCAGTTATTGCAGTTTTTGCCCTGAAAAAGAGCCTCTATTAACCGCTAATAGCAGCTTCTATTTTGAGTTTGATGTAAAAAGCATACCCAACCGTTTTTTCTCTAGCGGCATTACCGATGCCTCTATTCAAGTTGTAGATTCAATCTTGCCGGTTGATATCACCCCTTTAGCGTTAAAAACGAGTCATCCCCTTCGGTATGATTTGCCTAAGATCGCGCCATCAGAACTGGCGCTGATCCCAAAACCAAACAACCTCGTCAAATCAGAAGGGATTTTCCATTTTTCAGCACAAAGTGTGCTGACCGTCTCTTCGACGATCGCACTATCTGCAGCGAACTGGTTGATCGATGAGTTATCCGCATTTACTCAGCAACCCATAACTCAAGCTGATAACGGTCGTATTGAACTTATCGATAACGTGAATCTATCAGAGAGTGTCTACTCCATTGCGATTACCCCTGATTATATTTTGCTAGAAGCCAGCTCTAAACAGGGATTTCAAAATGCTGCAGCGACTTTATTGCAGTTAGTACAGAGCTCCCCATATCAACAAAATAGTGGTAACTACCTACTCCCTTGTTTAGATATTATCGATCAACCTCAGTATAACTACCGTGGCATGATGCTCGACTGTGCGCGTCACTTTCACTCGGTCAAACAAGTAAAGCAGCTCATTAATCAGCTGGCTTATTACAAATTCAACGTTTTTCACTGGCACCTTACCGATGATGAAGGGTGGAGAATCGAAATTAATGCGTTTCCTGAATTAACCGATGTGGGCGCTTGGCGCGGACCCGATCTTGATTTGGTTCCTCAATTTTCACACACCTCAGAGATCCACGGTGGATTTTACTCTCAGAAACAGATTCGAGAAGTGGTGTTATATGCCGAACAACGCGGTATTGAGGTGATTCCGGAAATTGACATTCCAGGCCACTGCAGAGCGGCCATTAAATCGCTTCCTGACCTATTGATTGATCCAGATGATCACTCAGTCTATCGCAGCATTCAAAATTACACCGACAACGTCTTATCACCCGCTCTAGACGGTACCTATCAATTTATTGACCATGTCATCGATGAAGTCTGCGCCCTATTTAACTCCGACTATGTCCATATTGGTGCAGATGAAGTTCCTCAAGGTGTGTGGAGTGACAGCATTAAGTGTCAACAGTTAATGAAAGAACAGGGTTACCAAGATCCTATGGAGTTGCAAGGCCACCTACTGCGTTATGTTGAACGTCGACTACAGAAACAGGGAAAACGCATGCTGGGTTGGGAGGAGGTACAGCACGGCGATAAGGTGAGCAAAGAGACCATTATCTACTCATGGACGAGCGAACAGGCTGGAATAGAGTGTGCGAAACAGGGCTACGACATCGTGATGCAACCGGCTCAGTACACCTATCTAGACATCGTTCAGGGTACCTCCCCTGAAGAACATGGTGTCGATTGGGCTGGCATCCTTCCTCTTGAAAAAGTGTACCACTATCAACCGATGAATGAGTTAGACGCTGACGATCCGCTTCGCAAACACCTATTGGGCATTCAATGTGCCTTGTGGTGTGAGGTCATCGACCACCAGCAACGTATTGAGCACATGCTGTTTCCTCGACTACTCGCCATTGCAGAAGTGGGCTGGACCTATGATCAACATCAACAGTGGGAAGATTTTTTATCTCGACTACAAGGGCAAAAAACAACATTAGATCGCCTAAGTATTAATTATCACGCGTTTTAAGCGTGATAAATCGAATCAGAATAAAACACAACAATAGTAAAAAACGATAGTTTTAAGGATAAAGAAATGGAATACGGCTTTTTTGACAATGCCAACAGAGAGTATGTGATCACACGTCCTGACGTACCTGCTCCTTGGACAAACTATTTAGGCACCGAGCACTTTTGCACAGTGATCTCTCACAATGCTGGAGGTTACTCATTTTACAAATCTCCTGAATACAATCGCGTCACTAAATTTCGCCCCAACTCAACGTTTGACCGCCCAGGCCATTTTGTTTATCTGCGTGATGACGAGAGTGGCGACTACTGGTCAATCTCGTGGCAACCGGTAGCGAAAAGCTTGGATGAAGCAAACTATGAGGTTAGACACGGTCTCTCCTACTCTAAGTTCAAATGTGAATATAACGGCATCACAGCCAACAAGACCCTATTTGTACCGGTTGGGGAAGACGCTCAGATTTGGGATATCGTCCTTAAAAATGATAGCGATACACCCCGCACCATCAGTGCATTCTCATTTGTTGAGTTCTCTTTTAGTCACATTCAGTCTGACAATCAAAATCACCAAATGAGCCTCTACTCTGCGGGCACTTCTTATCAAGATGGTGTGCTTGAGTATGATCTTTATTACAACACCGATGAAAAGACAGGCACTTACTATTTAGCCTCAAGCTTTGAACCAGACAGCTACGATAGCCAGCGTGATGCTTTCTTAGGTCCGTATCGTGACGAATCAAACCCCATTGCTTTAGAGAATGGTCATTGTTCTAACTCAGCACAAACTTGTTATAACCATTGCGGTTCATTACACAAACAGTTTGTCCTACAACCCGGTGAAGAGGTTCGCTTTGTTTATATCCTTGGGGTTGGCAAAGGGGAAGGCGAAGTACTCCGAAAGCGCTATCAAGATCTCAGTAATGTGGATGCCGCTTTCCAAGCTATCAAAGATCATTGGGCGACTCGTTGCAACAAGTTTCAAGTTAAATCGCCGAATGAAGGCTTAGATACCATGCTAAACACCTGGACACTCTATCAGGCAGAAACCTGTGTGGTCTGGTCTCGTTTCGCCTCTTTCATCGAGGTGGGTGGACGTACTGGTTTAGGCTACCGGGATACCGCTCAGGACTCGATGGCGGTACCTCATACCAACCCTGAGATGACAAAAAAACGTATTATCGACCTACTTCGTGGACAAGTTAAAGCGGGATATGGTCTGCACCTATTTGATCCTGACTGGTTTGATCCTGAGATGGCGGATGTTGAGCCATCAAAATCACCAACGGTGGTACCAACCCCAAGTGATGACGATAAGATTCATGGCTTAGACGATACCTGCTCTGATGATGCGTTGTGGTTAGTTCCAACTATCTGCCGCTATGTGATGGAGACCGGAGAAACAGAGTTCTTCGACCACGTAGTGACCTACGCAGATGGCGGTGAAGGTACCGTTTATGAGCATATGATTCGTGTGGTTGAGTTCTCGGCAAAACATGTGGGTCAAACCGGTATTTGTAAAGGGCTCCGTGCTGATTGGAATGACTGCTTAAACTTAGGTGGTGGGGAATCAGCCATGGTCTCATTCTTACACTTTTGGGCACTGCAGGAGTTTGTTGATTGCGCTAACTACCTAGGCAGAACCGAAGATGCACAAAAGTACACGGCCATGGCCGAAGGGGTGAAAAGTGCTTGTGAAGATCACCTGTGGGATGGTGATTGGTACATTCGTGGTATCACTAAAAACGGTGAAAAAGTTGGAACCGATGAACAAGCTGAAGGCAAGATTCATTTAGAGTCAAATACACTAGCAGTACTGTCTGGTGTCGCTTCAGACGAACGAGGTCGTAAAGCGATGGACTCAGTCGATGAGCATCTATTCTCAGAATATGGTTTGCATTTGAACGCCCCCTCTTTTGCAACCCCGAATGATGACATCGGCTTTGTCACTCGTGTCTACCAAGGGGTGAAAGAGAACGGCGCCATCTTCTCTCACCCGAACCCTTGGGCTTGGGTTGCAGAGGCGAAACTAGGTCGTGGTGATCAAGCGATGAAGTTCTACGACGCCCTCAACCCATATAACCAAAACGATCAAATAGAAACTCGCCATGCTGAACCTTACTCTTATGTGCAGTTTGTGATGGGGCGCGATCACAAAGATCACGGCCGCGCCAATCACCCTTGGTTAACAGGCACCTCAGGGTGGGCCTATGTGGCCGCCACTAACTGGATATTAGGAGTACGTGTCAGCTTTGAAGGATTGATTATTGACCCATGTATTCCAACAGAGTGGCCAGGCTTTGAAGTGACACGCGAGTGGCGTGGCGCAAGATTTGAGATCACGGTTAAGAACCCTAACAACGTCAGTAAAGGCGTTACCTCTATCACTCTCAATGGAGAAGCAGTTGAGGGCGCAATACCTGCTCAAAAAGCGGGTAGCGTTCATCACGTTGTTGTCATTATGGGTTAACCCTCTAATAAACCAAGTTCATGGTAGCTGAAACCAAGGATGGTTCAGCCCATCCCCCTTTTAGGAGTAAAAAATGATTAAGTTTGGTACCGGCGGCTGGCGCGCATTTATTGGTGATGAATTCACCAAAGATAACGTACGTTTGGTTGCACAAGCCCTATCCAACATCATGATCAACGAAGGTGCAGTAACACAAGGCTTTGTTATTGGTTATGATCGTCGATTCTTATCAGACAAAGCGGCAAAATGGTTTGCAGAAGTACTTGCTGCCAATGGCATCACGGTCAGTTTCATTGATAAATACGTACCAACCCCTGTGGTCATGTTTCAAGCGAATAAAATAGGGGCGATCTATTCCGCCTGTATTACTGCCTCGCACAATCCATCAGATTACAATGGGATAAAAGTCTTTATTGAAGGGGGACGTGATGCCGATGAAGCGATTACAGAGAAGATCGAACAACAGATCGAACACCTTACGGATTCCGATGTTAGCAGCCTCGATTTCACTAAGGCCGTTGCCGCTAATACGATTAACCTCATCAACCCGCTCAACGATTTTGTCGACTCCATCATTGCTAAAATCGACATGGAATCAATAAAAAAAGCCAACTTACGTGTACTGATCGACCCAATGTTTGGGGTGGCCAAAAATGCTCTACAAACCGTTCTGATCAACGGACGTTGTGATGTTGACGTGATCAATGATGGCGAAAACCCCGCTTTTGGTGGTTTAATGCCATCGCCAAATGCCACCACTCTCTATCGTTTAAAACACCTAGTTGCTCATGAAAACTATGACATTGGTATTGGTACCGATGGCGATGCGGATCGTTTAGGTATTATAGATAATAGAGGTAATTTCATTCACCCCAATGAAGTACTGATCCTGCTCTACTACTACTTACTGAAATATAAAAACTGGCACGGCTCTGTGGTTCGTAACATCGCAACCACTCACCTTCTAGACAAAATTGCTGCAGACTTTGGTGAAAAAAGTTTTGAAGTCCCCGTTGGTTTTAAACACATCAGTTCGCAAATGGAGGCGGATGATTCACTGATCGGTGGAGAAAGCTCTGGTGGATTGACGATTCGAGGTCATATAAAAGGAAAAGATGGCGTTTTTGCTTCCAGTTTACTGATTGAGATGATCAGCGTGACAGGCAAACAACTGTCTGAGTTATTAGATGACATATACTCTCGCTACGGCTATGCCTATACAGCGGAAGGCGATTGTACATTCAGTGCAGAAGATAAAGAGGCGCTTTATAACAAAATCTACATCGAAAAAGCACTGCCTGATTTTGACTATGAGATAGAGAAAGTCAGTTATGCCGATGGGTTAAAGGTCTACTTTAAAAATGGAGGCTGGGTGATTGCTCGATTCTCTGGCACCGAACCTTTGCTAAGAATTTTTGCTGAAATGGCGGATCAACATACCGCTGAATCGCTGGTTAATCAGGTGAAAAACTTCTTGTTGATTTAATTTTCTACAGTACATTTTTTGTGTTTGGAGACACCCCAGTAGTGGATGCTACTGGGATTTTTTTAAAAAAGTATTGGCTGGTGGTCATCAACAGTAACTGAGACTCTCTGCCCAACTACCAAGGGGAGGTGAGAAATGGCCAACAACGTTTGCGATTCGATCTCGACAACATATCGGCAGTTATCCCCCATAAATTGTTGCTCAATAACAGTGGCAACTCCCTCTGAGTCTTCTGATATCACCACATGTTGTGGTCGTAATAAGACGTCAACATGATCACCTGGTTGATGTGCTAACGCCCTGAAAGGCAATCTGCCAATAAGGGTGTTAATGCTAAGATCATCACTTACCGTTCCAGAGAGATAACTCCCTCCACCGAGAAAATCAGCAACAAATCGAGTAGAAGGTTGATGGTACAGCTCACTAGAGTTACCAAATTGCTCAATAATACCGTTATTCATCACAGCCAGCTTATCTGAAAAAGCAAACGCCTCTTCTCGGCTGTGAGTCACAAATATTGCGGTCACTCCCTGAGTTTTAAAAATACGGCGGATATCTTTGATCAAATCATGACGTACTTGAGTATCAATATTTGAGAACGGTTCATCCAATAACAGTAGATCGGGTTCACACGCTAATGCTCTTGCAATGGCAACTCTCTGCTGCTGTCCACCCGACAGTTGATGAGGGTAACGAAGTCCAAACTCATCGAGATGAACCAGTGCTAACATCTCTTCAATTTTCTTTTGCGCTCGTGGTTTATCCCAGAGTCTTAACCCAAAAGCGATATTATCAATCACCGTTAAGTGAGGAAAGAGAGCATAGTCTTGAAAGATCATACCGATGTTACGATTTTCGGTCGCAATACAGCTCTCACCATCACAGATGACGCGCTGATTAAGGTGCATTAACCCCGACGTTAATGGCAGCAGACCCGCTATCGCTTTTAGCAACGTCGTTTTTCCACAACCACTCGCCCCAAGCAAACAGACAATCTCATTATCTTCAACCGCTAAAGAGAGGTCAGATAGGATATTCTGTCCATTGTAGTGATAGGTTAAATCTTTAATCGATAATGCAGTGGACATCAATGAGATTTCTCCAAAGAACGGTTAACAATAATTAGCGGAACCAGCCCGACTAAGACTAATAATACAGCAGGCAAAGCAGCAAGCTCTAACTGTTCATCCGAAGCAAAATTAAATACATAAGTGGCTAATGTTTCAAAGTTAAATGGCCGCAGTAATAATGCCGCATTCAGCTCTTTCATTGATTCAATAAACACCAGCAATCCGGCAATGAGACACCCACGGCGCATCAGTGGTAAATGCACACGACGAAGCATCGCCGGGATACCATAACCCATAGTTCGAGAGGCCATATCTAACGAAGGAGATATCTTATTTAAGTTACTCTCAATCGAGCCAATAGCAACCGCTGAAAATCGCACGACTAAAGCAAAAACCAAGGCAAACATTGACCCTGATAGAATCAAACCCACTTGCCCAAACCCTAAGCCAATGACCACATCATTCATTAAGTGATCCATCGCGATTAATGGCAACATTACACCAATCGCAAGTACCGTTCCAGGTACCGCATATCCGAGTGAAGAGACTCGCATTGGCAACGTAGAAACTCGACTATTACTGAAACGATTATAAAAATTAACCAACAGAGCGATAACTACTGCCACAACAGCTGCGATAAATGAGGTCATTAGACTGTTGATGGTGTACTGCATAAATTCATCAGTCCAACTCTCACTGAAGTAGTCAAAGGCATACCAACAGAGCTGCATTAACGGAAAAATAAAAGCAAAACCCACCAGCAACCAACACCAAGTGAGTGCTAGCCACTTTCTCCAACCCGTTAAATGGTAACGAAGATCTTCATTGGTTGAGAATTGAGTTTGAAACAGTTTCTGCTTTCTGCGGCTATAACGCTCAGAACTGATCAATAGAAAAATCACCACTAGCATCAAGGCTGAAATCTTGGCGGCAGCGTTTAAGTTTGAGTAGCCTAGCCACGTATCATAAACCGCTGTCGTTAGTGTATTCACAGAGAAATAACTGACGGTACCAAAGTCCCCTAGAGCCTCCATCGCAACTAATGATAGAGCGACCGCAATAGAAGGTCTGGCCAATGGCAAAGAGATACGCTTAAAACTCTGTAACGGTGAGCAACGCAACAAACGAGCAGATTGTAGCAGACTGATATTTTGCTCCATAAATGCCGCTCGAGCGAGCAGATAGACATAAGGATAGAGTACCAATGAAAGGACAGATATCGCCCCAGCTAAGGTTCGAATATCTGGAAACCAATAGTCATGTATCGACTGCCAACCAAACAGATCTCGTAACACGATCTGTATCGGCCCCGCATAATCGAGCCAATCAGTATAAATATATCCAACAATATAAGCGGGCATAGCTAAAGGGAGAACCAGCGCCCACTGTAAAATACTGGCAGTGGGAATACGACACATCGCCATTAACCACGCGGTCGGCAACCCCAAAAGCAGAGAGAGAATCACCACGCCAACAACCAGCAAGACTGTATTTAAGATATAGGTGGGCATAACGGTATTCATCAGATGTAGAAATACATCATCCGATTTACCGAAACTGGTATAGAAGATGGCTAAAACAGGTAAAACCAGTAGGGATGATAGGATCCAACTACTGGTTTTAAAAAATAGAATTTTTTCTTTCATTCCTAAACAGCTAGGCCTTATTGATAAGAATATGGGGCTATTATCCCCATATTCTTAACTTATACC
>NZ_JAKJSQ010000034.1:0-42924 GCF_050337105.1 Aliivibrio kagoshimensis | reverse complement strand
CTGACGCTTTAAGCGTCCTAAAGGGTTGTTGGAGACTACAACGTTGATAGGCCAGGTGTGTAAGTGCTGCGAGGCATTGAGCTAACTGGTACTAATTGCCCGTGAGGCTTAACCATACAACACCCAAGTGGTTTTGTTCGGATTCAAATAAGATGAGCGCTTAAGTGTGTTTTGAGAAACTTTAAGATTTAGTCAATTGCTAAGAAACTTTCCGAATTGTAAGAATTTGCTTGGCGACCTTAGCGCTGTGGACCCACCTGATTCCTTGCCGAACTCAGAAGTGAAACGCAGTAGCGCCGATGGTAGTGTGGGGTTTCCCCATGTGAGAGTAGGACATCGCCAGGCTTTAAATAGCATAATGCTGAATAGACACTGCGGAGTGGTAGTTCAGTTGGTTAGAATACCGGCCTGTCACGCCGGGGGTCGCGGGTTCGAGTCCCGTCCACTCCGCCATTAAATTGCAACAGGGGTGTAGCTCCAATTGGCAGAGCAGCGGATTCCAAATCCGCGTGTTGGGAGTTCGAATCTCTCCACCCCTGCCATATTTAAAAGACCTGAATCTAACGATTCAGGTTTTTTTTCGTCTGTGATAAAGTTAAGAACCATATTTAAAAGCCCTGAATCTCACGATTCAGGGCTTTTTCGCACATAGGGTATTCGGCTAGGTTAGAACACGAATAAACAGAGAGAATTAGCGTAATTATTAGCAAGGAAGTCGGGGTAACATGAGTATAAATAGTCAGCATATGAAGCCAATACAGTAATAGAATATTGGATTTTGACTGCTATAGAGAGCAAGATCACTTATAATAAGAAATGAATATAACGTGATCTTTGTTCCATTGTTTGATGTGTATTGGAGTGGTAATTTGAGTCGATTCTACAAGACGATTGAAACACGGAAACAGGTATTATCACCGATAATGAAAATGCGTTATCGGCATTTCTATATTCATCAAGTGATCTCCCCTTATTCAAACTATTTAATGTTAGCTGTTTTAGTCTATTTAGCTTTCTCGGTCGTCGATGCTGTTCATTTGGGAGAGTACACAACAGAAGCGATACTTATCCGTTTCACTGTCTCTTTAATTAGCTTGGTTATGTTATTTATAGTAAAGAAAAAGAGTGCTAAATATTTAGAACAGTGCGAATTAATTTTACTGCAATTGGTTAATATCTCGATCGTTTGGTTTGGCGTGCTTGCTATCAATAATGGGGATTATAACTATCAAAGTGGTGTGATCATTGTCATGGTGTATATCGCTGCCTTTTCAAGAATGTCGTTTCCTTTTTCACTCTTTACTTTGTTCGCGTGTTTAGCGGGATATCTGATATGGATCTATCCACCGTTGCTAGAGTTTGATCGTATGCGTGAACTGGATAGGGTGTCGATTATTGGCGGCGTATTTTTGATGAGTCTGTTTGCATGTGTGCGTAGAGAGAGGGAGTGTTTGTCAAACTTTGTCCATTTTGAAAAAGCAAGAAACCGACAATTGCGATTAAGAGCTAATTCAATTAATCTTCGAAATCAAAGTCAGACCGATGCGCTAACAGGACTAAAGAACCGTTATTTCCTCAGTGAATCTGCTATCGGATTTAATCAAGAGCTGAATAAAAATAGACATCCTCATGGCTTTTTAATGATTGATATCGATGACTTTAAAGCTATCAATGACACCTTTGGTCATCGAATGGGGGATCAGGTTATCATAGATGTTGCGACGGTGCTGAGCACTTATACGACTCACAAAGCTGATGTGGCAATTCGTTATGGCGGTGAAGAGTATTTGGTATTGATCAACAAAAGTGATCAGTGTGACTTAGCAAAGATAGCAGAAGAGATTCGTAGTGAGGTTTCAGGGCTTAGCTACCCAGGCTATAAACTGAGTGTGACAGTTTCTATTGGCTGCTACTTATCAACGGATAGAGACCGAGATATAGAGGTGTGTATAGATAATGCAGATGAGGCGTTGTATCAAGCGAAAGCGAGCGGAAAAAACTGTTCAATGCATTGGAAGGAGAAACAGCACCACTAAGGTGCTGCTGGTTTACGCTAGGTTCTGAAGGCGAACAAATTTATCCAGTAGCTGCTCTTCTGATTCAACATTACTCGGATCGGTAATGATGCAGTTATTAATAGGACAAACTGATTGGCAAGTTGGCACATCGTAATGGCCTACACACTCGGTGCATTTATCTGGATTGATCTCATAAATATCATCGCCCATGGTGATCGCCTCGTTAGGGCACTCGGGATCACACATGTCGCAATTAATACATTTAGAGTTAATCAGTAATGCCATCGTTTACTTACCTTGAGGATTGCGCGTATCTTGTCCTTGATGGAAGTTACGCATTAATAACCCGTAGCTTAGATCAACATCTTCTGGAACTGGAATAAATACAAAGTGACCATTACCTTTGGCATCGTCAATCACTTCACTTTTTCGGTTTTCCATCTGCTCTA
The DNA here is from genome assembly GCF_050337105.1 of Aliivibrio kagoshimensis. Lineage (NCBI taxonomy): Bacteria > Pseudomonadati > Pseudomonadota > Gammaproteobacteria > Vibrionales > Vibrionaceae > Aliivibrio > Aliivibrio kagoshimensis. Next base: position 40,457 of record NZ_JAKJSQ010000034.1, on the reverse strand, counting down.
ACGTAAACGTGACATTACCATTAGGTGTCATCATCTCAAGGCTGTCACCCACCATGAACTTGTTCTTCACGTCGACCTCAGCAAGAGCACCACGTCGTTTTCCTGTAAACTCTCCAACAAACTGTTGCGTATCTGAAATAGAGTAGCCGTAATCGTAATTCTGATAGGCATCATGCGTGTGACGACGCAAGAAACCTTCTGTATAGCCACGGTGTGCTAGGCTCTCAAGTGTGCCCATTAAGCTTTGGTCAAAAGGTTTACCTGCGACAGCATCATCAATCGCTTTACGATACACTTGAGCGGTACGTGCACAGTAGTAAAAAGACTTAGTACGACCTTCAATCTTAAGCGAATGAACGCCCATCTTAGTAAGACGTTCAACATGTTGGATAGCACGAAGATCTTTTGAGTTCATGATGTAAGTACCATGCTCATCTTCAAAAGCGGCCATCTTCTCTTCAGGACGATGTGCTTCAGAGAGTAAGACTACTTCATCGGTTGGCTTGCCGAGTCCTAGAGTATTATCTGGACGCGCTTCAGGTTGATGAGTTTGCACCGCTGCGGCATCTTGAATCTCTACAATCTGCCCCGTTTCATCTTCTGTGGCTTTTTCAGCTGAATACTCCCAACGACACGCATTGGTGCAAGTCCCTTGGTTAGGATCTCGTTTATTCATGTATCCAGAGAGCAAGCAGCGACCAGAATAAGCCATGCAAAGAGCGCCGTGCACAAAAATTTCTAACTCGGTTTCAGGGCAGTGTTCTCTGATCTCTTCAATCTCTTCAAGAGAGAGTTCACGAGAAAGAATGACGCGTTCAACACCTTGCGTTGACCAAAACTTCACCGTTGCCCAGTTAACGGCATTTGCTTGAACCGAGAGGTGAATTGCCACATCAGGAAAGTTTTCGCGAACCATCATGATTAAACCAGGATCAGACATAATCAGTGCATCCGGACCCATCTCAACGATAGGTTTTAGATCACGGATGAAGGTCTTTAATTTTGAGTTATGTGGTTGGATGTTACACACCACATACAGTTTTTTGCCTTGAGCGTGTGCTTCATCAATACCGATCTTCAAGTTCTCATGATTAAATTCGTTATTACGAACACGAAGACTGTAACGAGGCTGTCCTGCATAAACGGCATCTGCACCATAAGCAAAAGCGTAACGCATATTTTTAAGGCTTCCCGCGGGGGAGAGGAGTTCTGGTATAAACATGGGGTTCTTCTTTGTCTGATTATAAGTCAGGGTTACGCCACTTAATGGCATAAAAAATGAGGCTGGATTTTACCTTTAAAAGAGTGAGATCGCCAATGATTAAGAGAGATAAAAAAATAGAGCCACATAGGCTCTATTTTTGATATCAGGAAAGGATGAAACGAGGCGTTACTGCTGGTCAGATTTCTCAATGCCACCAATAGCGTCAAACAGATCGGGTAGGAATACCTCTAACTCAGAAGACATTAATGCTAAATCTGCATCAAAACGTGCTGCTTTGTCTTCATGGTCAATATCCTCATTTTGATCCCTTAACTCATCACTAAACTTAAGACGCTTAAGTGATAAATCTTCAGCTAATACCATCTGAATGCGATCTTGCCAATTAATCGCAAGCTTAGTGACCACTTTGTCTGCTTCGATGTGTGCATGAATCTCATCACAAACAAGCTCTTGCTGTTTACAACGAATGACACCGCCACCTTCAAGAATAGAGGTTAGCTCAGCCTCTTCACCCATTTCGTAACCTTTAGGTGTGACACCAGAGCGAACCCATTCGGTTAACGTGAGCTCAACGGCTTTGTCAGCAACGACAGGAACAACAGGAAGAGAGCCCATGGACTTTCTTAATAGCGCAAGCAGATCTTCCGCTTTTTTGTAACTGCTGGCATCAACCAGTACTAATCCTGCTTTTGGCATGATCAGAGCATAAGTTTGGTTATGACGGCTAAAGGCACGAGGAAGAAGATCCATCACAATGTCATCTTTTAAGGCCTCTTTTTCTTTCTTTTTAAGAGGACGTCCTTGTTCTAATTCAGCGGCATCCACTTTGACGGCGAGAGAGTCTTTTATTACAGAAGCCGGTAACATCTTCTCCTCTTTCTTAGCACAGACGAGGATATTGTTCGCTGATACATGAGTCATCATATCGCCATGACGGCCCATTGCGGTTACCCAGCCAAACTTTTGTAGGTCTTGACTACCACATGGAGTAAAACGAAACTCTTCCAGTTGCTTCTCTAACTGTTCAGCTTGTAGATCAATCTCTTTGCTAAAACGGTAAACAAGGCAGTTCTTAAACCACATCATGATAATACATTCCTAGTAAAATAGTTGGCACTTATCATAGGGGATTTTAGTCAGTTTGTCTTGAGCAAAACGGTCAAGGAAAAGTCATGAAAATAGAACCTTGGTGAAAAATCACTCATCAACAGGTGATATTGTTTCAATTCGTCACAAAAGTGTCATACTTAGGTTAGATAATGCTCAAGGTATAGATTAATCAACTAGGTATAGATTATGTCAAGAAGGATTCTAGTCGTTGAGGACGAAGCTCCGATTCGCGAAATGCTCTGCTTTGTTTTAGAACAAAAAGGTTATGAACCGATTGAAGCTGAAGATTATGACTCAGCATTATCAAAAATATGTGAGCCTTACCCAGATCTGATTTTGCTTGATTGGATGCTACCTGGCGGGACAGGTATTAATTTCATTAAGCATCTGAAACGTGAAGAGTTTACACGAAATATCCCGGTTGTGATGCTAACTGCTCGTGGGGAAGAAGAGGATAAAGTGCGCGGCTTAGAAGTTGGTGCCGATGATTACATTACTAAACCTTTTTCGCCAAAAGAGCTTATCGCTCGTTTGAAAGCGGTTATTCGCCGTGTTTCTCCTACTTCAATTGAAGAAGTGATTGATGTTCAAGGGTTAAAGTTAAACCCAGTATCACATCGAGTGACTTCAAATGAAAGGCCATTGGATATGGGGCCTACTGAGTTCAAAATGCTGCATTTCTTCATGACTCACCAAGAGCGAGTTTATAGTCGAGAGCAGTTACTGAACCATGTTTGGGGCACCAATGTCTATGTTGAAGACCGGACAGTTGATGTTCATATACGTCGACTTCGCAAAGCGCTGGAAGCAGAAGATCACGCTAAGTTGATTCAAACTGTGCGCGGTGCGGGTTACCGCTTTTCTACTAAATCATAAACAAGTAATACAGACGTAAGCGGGAGTCATTAATGGTCGATAAATTGTCATGGAAACGATTGATCCTTGAGTCGATGTTTTTTTACATCCCTTGGATTATCGCCGGCTTATTATTCGATCATATGGTGTGGTTTTTATTGGTTGGCACCGTCATTCAACTGTTATGGCATATGCACAACCAGATGAAGGTACTGCGTTGGTTACTCTCTGATAAAAGAGGACTACCCCCTTCCGGAACGGGGAGTTGGCGACCAATTTTTGATGGTATGTATCGGCTTCAGAAACGGCATAGGCGACGTCGAAGTGAGCTGTCAGGTTTGATTCGACGCTTTCGAAATGGTGCAGAGGCGCTTCCTGATGCGGTCATTGTTTTTCGTGCTGAGGGAAATATTGTGTGGTGCAATACCTTAGGACAGTCACTGCTCGGTTTTCGCTGGCCGGATGATTCAGGACAACCAATCAGTAATTTAGTTAGAAACCCTGAATTTATTCACTATTTAAAGAGTCGTGACTTTTCTGCGCCTCTTGAGATGCCTTCACCTTTGAATCTTGAACGAACCTTAGAACTTCGAATTGTACCGTATACCGATGGTGAGCACCTGATGGTGGTCCGAGATATCTCAAAATTAAAGCAGTTAGAAGGAATGAGACAAAATTTCTTGGCCAATGTTTCTCACGAGTTACGCACTCCTATGACCGTATTACAAGGTTACTTGGAGATGTCTAAAGAGCCAGAAATCTTGGTTGGCCCTATGTGGGTGAAAGCACATGGTGTGATGACTGAACAGTTAATGCGCATGAACAGCTTAGTGAAACAGTTACTCACACTCTCTAAGATCGAGGCGGCACCTTCTCATGATCTCAATGAAGTGGTGAACATTCCTTCTATTATAGAGATCCTAGAAAAAGAAGCCGTCGCACTCAGCGGGGCAGATGAGCACGACTTCACCTTTAATGTGGACAAAAGGTTGAAAGTGATGGGTGATGAAGACCAGTTAAGAAGTGCAATCTCAAATTTAGTCTATAACGCGGTGAAACATACACCGGCAAAAGCCAGTATTGTGGTTGATTGGCTTCAAACACCGGAAGGAGCCTGCTTTAAAGTTACAGACAGTGGGCAAGGCATTGCTCCGCAACACATACACCATTTAACCGAACGTTTTTACCGTGTAGACAAAGCGCGTTCTCGAGAAACAGGAGGAAGTGGATTAGGGTTGGCTATTGTCAAACACGCCTTAAGTCATCATGATGCGCACTTGTCGATCAAGAGTGAAGTCAATCGTGGGTCAACCTTCTCCTTTGTATTACCAAAGCGGTTATTGAGTACAGCAGGGTGTGAATGAGTAACATACGAAAAAGAGTCATTCTTTCCATCAAAAATAACGTAGCCTATCGAGCTACGTTGTTGGTTATTGCTGCTTTTTATGTTCAGCCTTTATCAGTATCGTCCGAAGAGACTCTTACCCTACCAAGTTACCAATCTGTTAGTGGCATATCAGGTAACCTGTCATCGGTAGGCTCAGATACTTTAGGCAGCATGATCACTCAATGGGGAGAGCGATTTAAATACCTCTACCCAAGTGTCAATATCCAAATACAAGCCGCTGGTTCGTCTACAGCCCCTCCCGCATTAATAGAGGGGACCGCTCAATTTGGGCCAATGAGTCGATCGATGAAGTCACGTGAAATTGAAGCCTTCGAGCGTCAATATGGTTACAAACCGATGCAAATCCGTGTGGCCTTAGACAGCTTGGGGATCTTTGTACACCGCGATAACCCGATCAAGGGCTTGAATTTTAAGCAACTGGATTCACTCTTCTCTGCCACATTCTGGTGTGGGGCTGTCGAACCGATTGTGAAGTGGGGTGATCTTGGTTTGACGGGGGAATGGAGTGAAAAAAGAGTGCAACTTTTTGGGCGTAACTCGGTGTCCGGTACGTATGGATTTTTTAAGCAGTCAGCACTTTGCAATGGTGACTTTAAAGTGAACGTTAATGAGCAGCCAGGTTCGGCATCGGTGGTGCAGTCTATAGCCTCCTCTTTGAACTCAATTGGATACTCTGGTTCGGGTTATCAATCAACGGGTGTTAAGCTTGTACCCATTGCAAAAAATGGCACTCATTACGTCACCGCATCCAAAGAGAATGCCATTAATGGTAAGTACCCACTATCACGATATCTCTATATTTATGTTAATAAGCCGCCACATGAAGCGTTAAGTCCACTTGAGTCTGAGTTCATACGCTTTATTCTTTCTGCCGATGGTCAATCGGTGGTCGAAAAAGAGGGCTACATTGCACTGCCTGCCACTGTGATTCAAAAAGAGCTACAAAACGTTGGGCTACAGGGATGATGCCGGGAGAAGTGATGAACAGAGATGCAGTCAGAAAGCTAAAGGACACACTGACCCGCTATATGATAACGGCTGGCGGTGTCACTGTGCTGTTGGCGTTGCTACTGATATTTTTCTATCTTCTATATGTCATTACTCCCTTGTTCGAATCGGCAAAAGTGAGCAAAAATGAGACAATCTCAATCTCGTTTTCTGAGCCATCAGTTGCCATTGCTACGGATGAATATGGTGAACTGAGTTACCGATTTGATGCGCAGGGTGGGTTTAAAACGCTTTCGCTGATTCCGGAAAGTAACTCTACTCAAACCGAGCATAAGCCACCCACTTTACTCTCTCTCGGTTTGATTGATGACAGCAAGCATCAAGCAACCAGTTTTAGTCAATCGGTTCCAAGTTCTAATTGGTATGCCTATGGGTTAAGTGATGGGCAAGTTGCTCTGTTTAGACCTAAGTTTATTAGTCCAATCTCCAGTGGCGAAAACCGTCAGCGAGCACAGAGTCGAGTTGAGCTTAAAAAAGGGGTATCCCAAGAGCTTGAGCTACTTGATCTACAAGGCAGTGCGATTATTAAGGTAAGCGCAGCAGTGAGTGAGAAACAAGCCGTGATAGTTGGTCAAACAGCCGATCGCCGTGTTGTTGGATTAATGCTGAATAAAAGTGGTTCTGACTCGAATACGGCTTGGCAGCGCAAGAGCATGACGTTGCCATTAGCGCCAAGTAAAGTAACGGATATCGTAGTGACGCCCAATGGTCGCTTTGCCTACCTGTTGAGTGACACTGAACTTTATGTGATTGAGATCAGTCAGCGCGGTTTTCATGTGCGTGAAATTGTGGATGTGAGTAACGGTAAAGAGGCGCGCTGTGGCACTAGGCTTACCTTGTTAGCAGGTGCTAACTCACTGATGGTCACCCATCAAGATAATACTATTTCACAATGGTTTGATGTGATCAGCACTGGTGAAAGGCGCTTGAAATTAATTCGTACCATTACTGTCAGTGATGACGTTCAAGCAGTGGTCCCTGAATATTATCGTAAAGGTTTTTTTACCTATGATAAAACAGGAGGCATCGAGGCTTTTTTCACCACCAGCGAAAGTCGACTGTTTAGCGAAAAATTAGTGGATAAAACGCCGCACATGATCGCCATCTCACCTCGAGCGGACAAACTCATCGTTGAGACGGAGACAAGCTGGCATATTTTTGATGTCGATAACCAGCACCCAGAAATATCAATCAGTTCGCTATGGAAAAAAGTGTGGTACGAAGGTTACCCTGAAGCTGAGTATGTGTGGCAATCGACGGCAGCTACGGATGATTTTGAGCCTAAATTGAGCTTGATGCCGATCGCATTCGGCACATTAAAAGCTGCGGTTTATGCGATGATCTTCTCGGTACCCATTGCAGTGGCTGCGGCGATATACACGGCGTATTTTATGTCAGCGCCGATGAGAAAATACGTCAAACCGAGTATTGAGATCATGGAGGCGTTGCCGACGGTCATTTTGGGTTTCTTAGCTGGGTTGTGGCTTGCTCCAATTGTGGATAACTACTTGCCTGCAGTGCTCTCTATATTAGTGTTAATGCCATTTGCTATGGTTGCGTTAGGATTTGCGTGGCACTGTTTGCCTAAAGCATTGATCTATCGAGTGCCTAGTGGCTGGCATGCGCTTTTGCTGATCCCCGCTGTGGTTATGATCGGGTATCTTTCATTTTTATTGAGCGATGATATTGAGTTGTGGTTGTTTAATGGTAATGCACGACTGTTCTTAGCAGAACACGGGATCGGGTTTGATCAACGAAATGCCTTAGTAGTTGGATTAGCCATGGGATTTGCGGTGATACCCACTATTTTTTCTATTGCCGAAGATGCGATATTTTCAGTGCCTAAACATCTCTCTGATGGTTCATTTGCTCTAGGTGCGACGGCTTGGCAAACCTTGACTAAAGTTGTGTTACTTACCGCGAGTCCGGGTATCTTCTCTGCCATTATGATGGGATTAGGTCGTGCTGTTGGCGAGACAATGATCGTGCTCATGGCAACGGGGAATACTCCAGTTCTCGATTGGAATATCTTAGAAGGGCTACGAACGTTATCGGCCAATATTGCGATTGAGATGCCAGAATCTGAAGTGGGCAGTTCGCACTATCGAGTGCTGTTCTTGGCAGCATTTATTCTGTTTGTTATTACCTTTATTTTTAATACGATGGCTGAGTTGATAAGGCAGAGGCTGCGTGATAAATACAGCTCATTATAAGGTGAAGAGATGTTGATAATAGGAACCGTCACTCTGTATGTTTAAATGGTATAAGTCAGGCTCCCCTTGGATTTGGTTAACTGCAGGCGCGGTGAGCGTGAGTTTGGTTTCTGTATTAGGGGTACTGTTGTTTATTGGCTGGAAAGGGTTAAGCTTTTTTTGGCCAGCCCCAGTTTATGAGTGGCAAGTGACAACAACCTCTCATAGCGAGCAACGTATCATCGGCGAAGTGTATAATCGTGAAGCCATTCCTATTTCACAGCTGCTTGCGGCGGGTGTCGAGCTTCCACAATCCGCTCAAGGCGAAGACGGCTCTGATTCGATCGATAGACTGCTCATTAAGGTAGGTAACCGAGAAAGAGAGGGGCTGGACTTCATTAATCTATTGGAGTCGTCCATTATTTCCACTCAACTACCGAGTGACGTATTGGTTATTGAACGCTCTAGAAACGGTAACTTTTATGGTGTTCCAGTCGCTTACCACAATGGTGAGAGCACAACGACCACTCCTGAAAAGATAGCGACTCAACTTGCTAGTGGAATGGTTGCTGCGGATGTGATCCGAAGTGAGTTGCAAGATATTCAGTCCAATCAAATAAGCTCGATCAATTGGCAACTGGAGCAACTTCGATTAGAGCGTCGAAAGCTGACAATGAATGGCGAGTTATCAGAAGCGGTGGAAGCGCGTTTGATACTTAACACCGAAGAGCTGCAAAACCAATATCAGCATTTAGAACAGCGTCTCCATGTATTACGAGAGCAAAACAGCTTACAGAGCCTTCAGGTCAAAGAGATGGGGGGCGATATTGTGACCATTCCTGTGGCGACTATTATTGATGCCTGGGCACCCAACCAGATGAGCTGGACGCAAAAGGTTGAGCACTGGTTTAAACAAGTGAAGAAGTTTGTCAGCGACAACCCTAGAGAAGCTAACTCAGAAGGTGGAGTATTTCCAGCCATCTTCGGTACTGTTTTTATGGTACTGTTAATGTCGATTATTGTGACACCGTTAGGCGTGATTGCTGCGATATATCTGCATGAGTACGCAAAGAAAAATGCACTTACTCGTATGATAAGAATCGCGGTTATCAACTTAGCAGGTGTACCTTCGATTGTGTATGGAGTTTTTGGTTTAGGCTTTTTTGTTTATATGGTGGGTGGCAGTGTTGATGAACTGCTCTTCTCATCGGCGCTACCTTCAGCCACGTTTGGCACTCCCGGCATTTTATGGTCATCAATCACGTTGGCGATTTTGACGCTGCCAGTGGTGATTGTTTCTACTGAAGAGGGGCTATCTCGGATTCCGAATTCAGTCCGGCATGGCTCACTGGCCCTGGGAGCGACTCAAGCTGAAACCATTATGAAAATCGTATTACCAATGGCCAGCCCTGCGATTATGACCGGCTTAATCCTAGCGGTAGCAAGAGCTGCTGGCGAAGTTGCACCTCTCATGTTAGTGGGTGTGGTGAAATTGGCACCCGCGTTGCCTGTTGATGGTAACTTCCCTTATGTACACTTAGATCGTAAGTTCATGCATTTAGGGTTTCATATATATGATGTTGGTTTTCAGAGCCCAAATATTGAAGCTGCAAGACCTTTGGTTTATGCCACCTCATTTTTATTAGTCAGTGTCATAATAGGTTTAAACTTAACGGCAATTGGTATTCGTAACTACTTACGTGAAAAGTACCGGTCACTTGAGCAATAAAGTAAGACAGATGTGGAGATGTTATGTATTCAATGTCACTTGAATTGGACGCGGCGCCAGCCTTAGATGTCTCAAATCTAACGGATGGGCAGACGGCGATTAAAATTGATGATTTAAGTCTGAGTTACTACGGTACCCCTGCGTTGAACTCAATCAGCATGGACATTGCGAAAAACCAAGTAACGGCATTTATCGGGCCATCCGGTTGCGGGAAGTCGACGTTACTTCGCAGTATTAATAGAATGAATGAGTTAGTGGATGGAACCCAAACCACGGGAGCCATCTATCTTAATGGCAACAACATCTATAATGAGAGAGAAGATGTTGCTGCACTTCGTCGTCGAGTGGGGATGGTGTTTCAAAGACCAAATCCGTTTCCAAAGTCCATCTATGAAAATATTGTCTACGGTTTACGTTTGCAAGGGCTAAAAGAGCCAAGAGTGCTGGATGAAGCGGTTGAAAAAGCGTTGCGCAGTGCGGCACTGTGGGATGAGGTTAAAGATAGGCTACATGATAATGCCTTTGGGTTATCTGGAGGGCAACAACAGAGATTGGTGATTGCCCGTGCTATTGCGATTGAGCCAGAGATATTACTGCTTGATGAACCCACATCAGCACTGGATCCGACCTCCACCCTAACCATTGAAGAGCTGATTTATGATCTTAAGTCCAAATACACAGTGGTCATTGTGACGCATAACATGCAACAAGCGGCAAGGGTCAGTGATCAAACGGCATTTATTAACCTTGGACAGTTGGTAGAATACAGTGACACCAATACCATTTTTACCGCACCAGAAAAACGACAAACAGAAGATTACATAACGGGCCGTTATGGCTAGATTCAATAAGTAGAAGAGAGGAACGTATGCAGTTGGGTCGACACATTTCTGGGCAGTTTAATATTGAACTCGAGAGTATACGATCTCATGTGTTAGCCATGGGAGGGTTAGTAGAACAGCAGCTGACCCACTCTTTGGAAGCGCTTCATAATCAAGATGTAGACTTGGCTAAGCGAGTGATAAAAGGAGACCACCAAGTTAACAGCATGGAAGTGGCAATTGATGAAACCTGCACTCGAATCATTGCTAAGCGTCAACCTACCGCCAGTGACCTTCGATTAGTGATGGCCATCATCAAAACCATCACGGATCTAGAACGTATTGGTGATGTAGCATGTCAGATAGCAAAAGTTGCCTTAGAAGGGTTCTCTGCGCAACACAAGTCTTTGATCCTGTCACTAGAAGCATTAGGCCATCAATCGGTCAGAATGTTGCACCAGGTTTTAGACGCTTATGCTCGAATGGATGTTGTCGCGGCGACGACCGCGTATAAGCTCGATGATAAATTGGACGCTGAGTATGATGCAGTGATCCGTCAGTTAATGAACTACATGATGGAGGACCCTAATTCGATTCCCCATGTGTTAAAAGTGATGTGGTCAGCGCGCGCCATCGAGCGGGTTGGTGATCGCTGCCAAAATATTTGTGAATACATCATCTACTTTGTAAAAGGAAAAGATGTACGACATATCGGCGATCAGAATATTGATGATCTTATCTAATGTCGAATTCTCTGCGTTTTATTGATACCCATTGTCATCTTGATTTTGATGTCTTTAAAGACAATATTAGCCATCAACTCAGTGTGGCCAAGGCGGCTGGAGTCGATACCATTATTTTACCCGCAGTGGGTGAAAGTAATTGGCTACGGATTGAAGCGCTGGCGAAGCAATACCCTGAAATATATTACGCTTTAGGCTGTCATCCCTTTTTTATGGATCAACACCGCGACGATGTTGTGAGTGTATTGAGTGATAAGCTAGCTCACCGACACTTCCGCTGTGTTGCGATTGGCGAGTGTGGTTTAGATAAGGTGGCGGCAAAAACCCCCGCGCAATGGGAAAAGCAACGGACCCTTTTTAAGGCGCACTGTTCGCTGGCCGTATTGCATAATCTTCCCCTCATTATTCACTCTAGGAATGCTCACTCTGAGGTCATAGAGATACTCAAGCATAAGAAGCCGGCTGCTAAAGGGGTGATTCATGGCTTTTCCGGCAGCTATCAACAGGCGATGCAGTATGTCGAGCTGGGTTTCTATATTGGGGTTGGCGGAACGATTACTTACCCAAGGGCAAATAAAACTCGTAAAACAATCAGCAAGTTACCTCTTAGCGCACTTCTACTTGAAACGGATTCGCCCGATATGCCTACCTATGGACGCCAAGGCGCCCCTAATCATCCTCAATATGTAAGAGAAATATTTGATGAGCTCTGTCTACTTCGCAGTGAAGATGCGCAAACGATTGCCTCACTAATCGTTCAAAATAGCAACTCTCTGTTCAAAATTTGAGATCTTAGCAACCTTCCTCAGTGTGAAAGAATAATCACTCTCACTTCACTTGTGATTACCTTCACACTATGAGTTAAATGTACTGCAATAAAAGTGAAAAAGTGGGTTATGACCATTACTTTCTTATTGACCGCATGAGTATAATAGCCGCTGATAATTGAGAAACATTTTTGTTACACGCCAATATTAACTATAGGGAAGTCATATACCATGAGTCTGGTTATGAGTCTGGTTGGGATGGTTGTTCTGCTTGGATTAGCAGTTCTTCTATCTGATAACCGCAAAGCAATAAATTTACGTACTGTCGGTGGCGCATTTGCCATTCAATTTTTACTAGGTGCATTCGTACTATATGTACCTTGGGGCAAAGATATTTTAGGTGGTGCAAGTAGCGCTGTTCAAAATGTCATCGATTATGGTAACCAAGGTATCGGATTCTTATTCGGTAGCTTAGTGAACTTCTCTGTGGAAGGTATTGGTTTTATCTTCGCATTTAAAGTACTACCTACTGTTATCTTCTTCTCTGCTCTAATTAGTGTTTTTTACTACTTAGGCGTGATGCAAGTTGTTATCAAAGTTCTTGGTGGTGGTTTACAAAAAGTACTGGGTACCTCTCACGCAGAATCTATGTCTGCTACAGCTAATATTTTTGTTGGTCAAACTGAAGCGCCGCTTGTTGTGCGTCCGTTTGTACCAAAAATGACACAGTCTGAGCTGTTTGCAGTAATGTGTGGTGGCCTTGCTTCTGTTGCTGGTGGTGTTCTTGCTGGTTATGCAGCAATGGGTGTTCCACTAGAGTACTTAATCGCGGCATCTTTCATGGCAGCTCCTGGTGGACTTCTGTTCGCTAAGATCATCAAGCCAGAAACGGAAGAGCCAATTAACCAAATGAACGCATCTGATGAAGCTGAAGACGACAAACCTGCAAACGTCATTGATGCAGCAGCTGGCGGCGCGGCTTCTGGTCTGCAACTTGCTCTAAATATTGGCGCAATGCTTCTTGCATTCGTAGGTTTGATTGCTTTAGCTAACGGTCTACTTGGTGGTATCGGCGGCTGGTTCGGTATGGAAAACCTAACACTAGAATTGATTCTAGGTTACCTATTCCAACCTCTTGCATTCCTAATCGGTGTTCCTTGGGCTGACGCAAACATTGCAGGTTCTTTCATCGGTCAGAAACTGATTGTTAATGAATTTGTTGCTTACTTGAACTACGTTCCTTACCTTGGCGATGCAGCTCCTGTTGTTCTTGCTGAGAAAACGAAAGTAATTATCTCGTTTGCTTTATGTGGGTTTGCAAACCTATCTTCAGTAGCAATCCTACTGGGTGGTATTGGTTCAATGGCTCCTACACGTCGTCACGATATCGCTCGTTTCGGTATGAAAGCTGTTGCTGCAGGTACATTATCTAACCTAATGAGTGCAACCATCGCTGGTCTGTTCTTCTCACTAGGTGCTATGTAAGTTCTCTCTGAGAAAATGATATCGACGCCTTAGCGGTTGCTAAGGCGTTTTTTTTTGAGATGCAAACCGTTTGCGTCACACTTATTGCCACAAAAAGTTACAGTTTGTGGATATAATTCACACATATTATAATGAATTCAAAAGTCATAGAGCTGTTTCTTGACTAGCAATACACATAGAGAGTTACCAATGAACGAAGTTCTTTTATCTTTAGCAGCAGGCCTATTTGTTGGAGTCCTGTTCTCTGCCATTAAACTGCCAATCCCAGCGCCACCAGTATTATCTGGAATTATGGGGATTGTTGGGGTTTATTTAGGTAGTGTGGGTTACCACTGGATTGCAGAACGCCTTTTTGCTTAAGGATTTAAACGGGATTAGTTTAAAAAGCAAAAAATGAAAAACAATGATGCCGAGAGTGTCAAACAGTATTAATGATTAATACTGGCGGTCAAAAGGAATTTGATTGGACAAACAGGATCTTCTTTTTGTTCAAGTCTTCAAGGAACCAAGTCCGCTCATCTCACTGTTTGCTGTATAAAACAGTAATTTAAATTAGCTAAGTTGGAGTTTCCATCTTAGAAAACATTTGAAAGATCTTAGTGAATAAGATTAAACGGAGAAATAAATGAGCGATTTAAAAGCAGCAGCACTACGTGCACTTAAGTTAATGGATTTAACTACTCTTAATGATGACGATACCGATCAAAAAGTGATCGATCTTTGTCATAACGCAAAATCAGCGGTAGGTAATACTGCGGCAATCTGTATTTACCCACGTTTTATTCCGATTGCTAAAAAAACGCTTCGCGAACAAGGCACGCCAGATGTGCGCATCGCAACAGTTACTAACTTCCCACACGGTAACGATGACATTGATATCGCCGTTGCAGAAACAAAAGCGGCGATTGCTTACGGTGCTGATGAAGTGGATGTGGTTTTCCCATACCGTGCTTTGATTGCTGGCAATGAAACAGTAGGTTTTGAACTGGTTAAGCAGTGTAAACAAGCGTGTGGTGACACGCTTCTTAAAGTGATCATTGAAACCGGCGAGCTAAAAGAAGAGGCGTTAATTAAACGTGCTTCTGAGCTATCAATTGAAGCGGGCGCTGATTTCATTAAAACCTCAACAGGTAAAGTGCCTGTTAATGCAACACCAGAGTATGCTGAAATCATGCTAAACGTGATTAAAGACATGGGTGTAGCAAAAACCGTTGGCTTTAAACCAGCGGGTGGCGTACGTACTGCGGAAGACGCACAAGCGTACCTTGCTATGGCTGATCGTATTCTAGGTGCTGATTGGGCAGATAACATGCACTACCGTTTTGGTGCATCAAGCTTACTTGCCAATCTTCTAAACACATTGGGTGAAGGCGAAAAAGCAGCAGAGGGCGGCTACTAATCACCGAACCGGTTGAGCAGTAACTGAACATAATAGGGTGGTCTTTTAGGCCACCTATGCTGATTTGATAACGTAACGTTATCTTCCAATGTGGAGAAGTACCCTATGTTTTTACCACAAGAAATTATTCGAAAAAAACGTGATGGCGAAGTACTCAGTGCCGAAGAGATTAACTTTTTTATTCAAGGCGTAGCGAAAGAGACCGTTTCTGAAGGTCAAATTGCCGCGTTTGCTATGGCGACCTACTTTAATGATATGAACATGACTGAACGTACTGCACTTACCTGTGCAATGCGCGATTCTGGCATGGTTTTAGATTGGTCGCACATGAACTTTGATGGCCCTATTGTTGACAAACACTCAACCGGTGGGGTGGGCGATGTCACTTCATTAATGCTTGGACCTATGGTTGCCGCTTGTGGCGGATATGTACCAATGATCTCAGGTCGAGGTTTAGGACATACAGGCGGAACACTGGATAAGTTAGAGTCCATTGCGGGTTATAACATTATGCCAAGCAATGAGCTATTCGGAAAAGTGACCAAAGAAGCGGGTGTGGCGATCATTGGCCAGACTGGTAACTTAGCGCCAGCGGACAAGCGTGTTTATGCGACACGTGACGTTACCGCTACTGTGGATGATATTTCACTGATCACCGCTTCTATTCTATCGAAAAAACTCGCTGCAGGTTTAGACTCTCTAGTGATGGATGTCAAAGTAGGGTCTGGGGCATTTATGCCAACCTATGAGAAATCTGAAGAGTTGGCTGAGTCAATTGTTGCCGTTGCTAATGCAGCAGGAACCAAAACCACAGCGATGTTAACGGACATGAACCAAGTGCTTGCATCAACGGCAGGTAATGCTCTCGAAGTTCGTGAAGCGATACGATTCCTAACGGGTGAATACCGTAATCCAAGATTGTATGAAGTAACCATGTCTTTGTGTGCTGAGATGTTAGTGATCAGCAACCTTGCCAGCGATACCGTAGTGGCAAGAGAAAAACTACAAGCGGTTTTAGATAATGGACGTGCTGCGGAATGTTTCGGAAAAATGGTTGCTGGTTTAGGTGGCCCTAACGACATCATTGAGCAGTATGATACCCATTTAGAGACGGCACAAATTATTAAACCTGTCTATGCTGATGGTAGTGGTTTTGTTTCAGCAATGGACACGCGTAAAATTGGTATGGCTGTGGTTGGTATGGGCGGCGGACGCCGAGTAGCCAGCGACAGCATTGATTATGCAGTCGGCTTTTCTGATGTGATTCGTTTAGGCGAAACATCTGATAGCAGCAGACCGATTGCGGTGATTCATGCCCGTGACGAAGCGCAATGGCAACAAGCCGCTGATGAATTGAAAGCAGCCGTTGTTATTGGCGAACAACAACCTACTTCAACACCTGAGGTTTATCGTCAGGTTCGTTTAGAAGATATCTAGGGAGAAAGGTATGAAACGCGCAATTATTTTAGTTTTAGATTCATTTGGTGTTGGCGCTACCGCCGACGCGGATAAGTTTGGTGATGTTGGCTCTGATACCCTAGGTCATATTGCTCAACACTGTGCTGAAGGCAAAGCTGACAACGCAGACCGAAGCGGACCACTGACCCTACCTAACCTTTCACGTCTTGGTTTAGGTAAGTTAGGGCAAGAGTCGACAGGCAACTTCCCTATTGGCTTAGACGCTGATGCTGAGATCATCGGTGCTTACGGGCATGCGGCTGAGCTCTCTTCGGGCAAAGATACGCCATCTGGACACTGGGAAATCGCCGGTGTACCCGTACTGTTTGATTGGGGGTACTTTACTGACCTAACCAACAGCTTCCCACCTGAGCTACTTGAGAGGATTGTTAAACGTGCAAACCTTCCGGGTTTCTTAGGAAACTGTCACGCTTCAGGTACACAAGTGCTTGATGATTTAGCTGAAGAGCACATGGCAACAGGGAAACCTATCTTCTATACCTCTGGAGATTCGGTGTTCCAAATCGCTTGTCATGAAGAGACTTACGGCCTAGATAACCTATTAGAGCTGTGTCAGATCGTGCGTGAAGAGCTTGAAGACTACAATATTGGTCGAGTGATTGCCCGCCCATTTATTGGTAACAAAGTGGGTGAATTTGAGCGTACCGGTAACCGCCGTGATCTCTCTGTTGAGCCACCGTCAATTACCGTATTACAGAAGCTGGTAGAAGAGAAAAACGGAGAGGTTATCTCTGTCGGTAAGATCTCTGATATCTACGCAGGTTGCGGTATTACTAAAAAGATAAAAGCAACTGGCATTGAAGCACTGTTCGATGCCACTAAAGAAGAGATCACACAAGCAGGTGATAACTCACTGGTCTTTACTAACTTTGTTGATTTCGATTCTGCCTATGGGCACCGTCGTAATGTGGCGGGCTATGCGGCAGCATTAGAGTATTTTGATGGTCGTCTGCCTGAAATCCTCGCAATGCTAAAAGAGGATGATGTGTTGATTTTAACCGCTGACCATGGCTGTGATCCAACGTGGCCTGGTAGCGACCATACTCGTGAACACATCCCTGTGATGGTTTACGGTGAAAAAATCAAAGCTGGCTCGTTAGGTCGCAGAGAATCTTTTGCGGATATCGGACAAAGCTTAGCTGAATATTTTGGTACCTCTAAGATGGACTACGGTCGCTCATTCTTATAGTAACACCAGACAATAGAACTGTTTATTAGAACGTTTAATACTGAATTTAATAAGGAATAAAAAATGGGAACTCCACATATTAATGCTGAAATGGGCGATTTTGCTGACGTAGTACTGATGCCTGGTGATCCACTGCGTGCTAAATATATTGCAGAAACTTTTTTACAAGACGTGAAAGAGGTGTGTAACGTTCGTAGCATGCTTGGTTTTACTGGTACTTACAAAGGTCGTAAAATCTCAGTAATGGGCCACGGAATGGGTATCCCATCTTGCTCAATTTACGCAACAGAGCTTATCAAAGACTTTGGTGTGAAAAAACTGATTCGTGTAGGCAGCTGTGGCGCAGTACGTGATGATATTAAATTGCGTGATGTCGTTATCGGTATGGGAGCAAGTACTGACTCTAAAGTAAACCGTATGCGTTTTAAAGATCATGACTTTGCAGCGATTGCTGATTTTGACATGGTGCGTAACGCACAAGAAGCAGCAAAAGCTAAAGGTATTCCAGTGGTTATTGGTAACATCTTCTCTGCTGAACTGTTCTACACACCTGATCCTGATATGTTTAAAGTGATGGAAAAATACGGCATTGTTGGTGTTGAAATGGAAGCGGCTGGTATCTACGGTGTTGCTGCTGAATACGGCGCAAAAGCACTGACTATCTGTACTGTTTCTGATCACATTAAAACCGGTGAGCAAACGACCGCTGATGAGCGTCAAACTACGTTCAACGACATGATGGAAATTGCACTAGATTCAGTATTGCTAGGCGACGCTGAATAAGTTCACTGCTTAAAAAGTGAAACGAAAAGGAGATGATGATTCATCTCCTTTTTTTATTTCTTCAGGGTAAGGAAAAAGCTGGAGAGTGGTGGAGTACTGGCACGACGTCTAAATAGAAACACAATCGCCATACCACAGAGTAGGCTCATAATTAGCATGCTGTACATCAAACGATCACTTTTACGATAGTGATGATTTGCAAAGGCGGTCAGTTTACTCTTCTCAAAAGTAACTCGTACAAATCCCACCAGGTTATTCTCATGCAGGATAGGTTCTATAAGTTGCTCTCGACCTATGTTAGCCACAGAAAGGGGAGTATGAAGGCCCAATATTTGACTGATAGTCAGAGCATTATTACTGGCTGCTAACTTAATGCCTTCTGCGTTATATACGGTCACATCAAAGATTAAGTTATCTTTAGTTAACTGTTGTGCCAATTTAAGAAGCTTATCTTGCTCTTCGTTGACCACGTAATCACTAGAGCTCAACGCCGCTTGTTTGATTAAAATCCGAGAAAGTGACTGAATTTGTTTGTTTTGAATTTTTTCATTACTCTGGCTTATCAGCGAGCTGTTACTTAAAACTGTAACAAATACTGCTAAAATAGCAGTAACTAGCAGAGCTTTAATTAGGTTTCGCCAAGAAAACATAGTCGGATTCACTTATTGTTGTGGGCAGAGTCGAGAGTAAAAAAGGGCCACTACTAATTTATAATTTGCTAGTATAGTGAGACTTGCTCGCCCAAAATGCAATAGGGCAGCGTTTAGCACACTGATATGGATTTTAGTATATGGACAGTATTCCGTCTCTTTCAATAAGACGACACACCACTCTTTTAACGCATTTCCCAGAAATACTCTCCTACGCCATTCAAGAGAAAAGAGCCGCAGGCTGGATAGTTTTTGCCACGCAGCTAACGGTCGAAAATTTTAATACCATTGATAACTATGTTGGTGAATCGACTCCGATTATGGATTGCTGGAAAGTAGGCCATTATGATGTAGCTGCTATGGCAGGGACCTTAACCGAGGCCCACCGTCATATTCTGATACGACTAGGGATAGATTTTGCTGAAATCCATGCCTTTCCTGACCTGTCGCAACCCGGGTTGTTGTTAATGGATATGGACTCTACCGCCATTCAAATCGAATGTATTGATGAAATTGCCACATTAGCGGGTGTTGGAGAGCAAGTCGCTGAAGTTACCGAGCGTGCTATGCAGGGAGAGTTAGACTTTGCACAGAGCCTACATCAACGCGTTGGTGCATTGGCTGGCGCTGATGAAGCCATTTTAGAGCAAGTTAGAGATAACATCCCATTAATGCCGGAACTAAGAGAGTTGGTGAAAACCATGAAAGCCCTAGGTTGGAAAACGGCTATCGCCTCAGGGGGCTTTACCTATTTCTCTGATCATCTTAAACAGATGCTTGAACTCGATTTTGCTCAATCGAACACGCTAGAAATTGTGGATGGGAAGTTGACTGGTAAAGTGTTAGGAGAGGTTGTCTGCGCGCAAACCAAAGCGGAGATCTTAATTGAGCTAGCGGAGCAGTATGATATTGAAACCGAGAATACGGTGGCCGTGGGAGATGGTGCAAACGATCTCATCATGATGAACGCCGCAGGCCTTGGTATCGCCTATCATGCCAAACCTAAAGTCGAACAGCAGGCGCAAGCAGCCATACGAGTGGCAGGCCTTGGTGGTGTGCTGTGTATCTTATCGGCGTCACTGCTATTGTCTGGAAAACTGAGTTGGCAAAAAAGAGCCTAGCAGAGTAAAAGAGGGCAGAGGTTAACTCTGCTCCAATCGAATCAATACCTCATCAGTAATATCGTAAATCTCCCCGCTGCCAACTAACGAGGTAAATTCATTCTCAACCGACACCGCGTGGTGCATGGAACCTTGAGCCAGCTCGTTGATCTCCTTTTCAATCAATGCCGTGGCTGCAGATTGAATGGTACTGATTGAAATGCGCAGTGCAAAGAACTCCCCAACATCTTTGGCGATCTGGATAAACTGAACACGCTCTTCAATGGAGTCAAAGTCACTGAGCAGTTTTGCTTTTATCGCGGTGACTTGATCATCCATGATTGAGACAGCAACATACATCTCAGTTAAGCAAGGTTTTGATGGAGCACACTTTTTTAGAGAGTCTGAGATCAAATGCTTATTTTTGGAGTTGAAGATATGTTCAGCGGTGAAGATATTGTCGCTACAACGCTTTTTAAACAGCTTATAGATTGGCATAAGCGGAAAGTTACCTGCAATCGCTCTAGGCAATATACGGTATCCATTCTTTTCAATAAAGAAGGGCACACTATCGAGTTTCGATAAGATCATTTTATTCAACGACTCAACAAACTCAACCGACGGGTAGTTCTCATAATCATGAGTGAGCTTGTTAAGGTTATGTTTAATAAGGCGTTGTAAGAAAGCCTCTGTTTTTGATTCGCGATCAGAAATGGAGTTAATCAACTGTACGTTCATTGAGTCTGGAGACAAGCGCTTAATCGTATAAGGGATGCTTGTTAATGCCACACTCTTATGTTGTTTTTGAAACTGTGGAAAACTGATCTTCACTTCTTGATTGTAGTGCAGTGGAACCGGCTTTTGAGTCTGGATATTCAACCCTCGGGCTGAAAAGTCGATGCTGTTCGCTTCAATAGTGCCAAAGTCAGGATGCGAGATCATGATCGGCGTATCATAAAAAAAGCGCGGTTCACAACGGTGACTCTTAAGGTTCAAGATTAACGCTTTTGCTTTGCACTTGTCAGAGAATGGGTGGCGATACTTCTCAAGCTCTTTGGTGGCACTGCCAAAACTGGTTCCTGCCAGAAAATCTTCTTGAGTTTCAGGAAGGCTTATCTCTTGAATGATCCCCATATGGGTTAGATGTTTTTCGTCGTCGTCCATCTCTGGTGCGACGGACTGTAAATGCTCTATATCAGAGCTGTTTAACTCATAAACAGAGAGCTTTAATACTTTCCAATTGTCTCTTTTTGCACCGAAATGCCAGAAGAGTTGTCGCTCTTCATAACTGGCCTCAGGGGTCGCCATTGAGTAGAACAACTTGCGTTTTTTAAACTCATGATAAAAACAGTAGATAAAAGTACGACTAAATTGTAACCCAGGCTTGGTCAGGTTAGACATTCGTTCTTCATTAAGCAGTTGCTTGAGAACAGGTTGATTTTTCTCATCGTGCCAATAGTGCCAGAGCTCCTGATTATTATCAGAAAGCATGGCGTATTTCATTTCGTTGCCAGCAAAGAACAGCGGGAGGTGGGTGCTGTTCTTTAAATAACTATATTCATACGCTTTGGTGCGGGTGGCTAAAATTTTGTCTTGGTTGTCGTGGCGCGCTTTTCGACGAGTTCCCTTCAGCTTGATATCAATCGCTTGATGAATAATCTCAGGATCCGATTCAAGTTTGATTCTTAACCATTTAAAACTGTCACTTTGATTGCAGTCATCAATGCCTATGATGCGGTACTCAAGTTTGTGGTTAAGCGCCGCCAGTCCTGTCTCTTTAGAGAGCGCTGGGAAGCTAATCTCTACAATTTGACCCAACCCATAATCAAATGCAGTAGGCACTTTTATTTTGGCACCTGATGGCGATAAATCACTGCTTATACCATGAATTTCTTGCTTTTTCGGTAAGGTGATCTCAACTTGGGTTGAGATTTGTAATCGATTCTCTTTGCGTGTGAGGTAGTGACCAAAGCGAATGAAATTCACGTCAAAAGATTTGTCCTCTTTTGGTGCTTTCGTTGGGGCAAATTTATTCTGAGCATGCATCACTCTAAAGTTGTTGCGGGTATTGACTAAGTCTTCCCAAACGCCAACGGTGTAGCTGCCATATTTGTTGATGCTTTTATGGTAAGTATTAAACGCCACATCGTCTAGCCAGTGAGAGAAACCATCCATAACATACTCACGGCAGTCACCTTGTACTCGCCCACGAAGATCGATTCGTCGTTTGCAAGGTGCCATGAGTCGTTTTAATTCCATTTTTACCAGTAGGCGCACAGAAGGGTGTTCACCATCAGTCATGTGGGACAGGGTAAGTTCAAAATCATCAGAACCGAAAGCTGGGATCAGCTGTTCAATGATGAATTGGTAATCTTCTTGTGGCATTTTTTCTGATAACATTAGAATTTCTAGTTCTGATTAAGTGATTAAGAATAGTATCGACAGCACCGATAAAATATTGAGTAATAATTCATGTTGGTTTTGAACGGTGTTAATTACGTTATAATAATTTAACATTTGATGCTGTGATCGATATTTTAAAAATCATGATTTATAGAATATCTCATGATAATTGTGGATGGAAATGGTGTGTAATGGCTAAGGTTAAACGTGCGTATGTATGTAACGATTGTGGGGCAGATTTTCCTCGCTGGCAAGGGCAATGTAGCGCTTGCACCGCTTGGAATACCATTACAGAAGTTCGGCTAGCCGCCTCGCCTCAGGTCGCAAGAAATGAGCGTTTCTCAGGGTATGCCGGCACGGCGGAGTCACAAGTACAAAGCCTATCGAGCATTGACCTTGAGGCCGTCCCTAGGTTTAGTAGTGGGTTCAAAGAATTAGATAGAGTTCTGGGGGGTGGTGTAGTGCCTGGCGCTTCGATATTAATCGGCGGTAGCCCAGGTGCAGGTAAAAGTACACTGCTGCTGCAATCGATGTGCTGGTTAGCGAAAAGTATGTCTACGCTTTATATTACCGGTGAAGAGTCACTACAACAGGTTGCTATGCGTGCTGAGCGTCTGGGATTGCCGAAAGATAAATTGCAGATGCTCTCTGAAACTAATGTTGAAAAGATCTGCCAAATTGCCGCGAAACAACAACCAAAAATTATTGTTATTGACTCGATTCAGGTGATGCACGTTGAAGATGTTCAGTCTGCTCCGGGTAGTGTTGCTCAAGTGAGAGAGTCGGCGTCAGCCCTTACGCGATATGCCAAGCAAAACAATGTTGCGATCTTCATGGTTGGCCATGTAACCAAAGATGGCAGCTTGGCAGGACCTAAGGTGTTAGAGCATTGCATCGATTGCTCAGTGATGTTAGATGGCAGTAACGACAGTCGATTCCGGACACTTCGTAGCCATAAAAACCGTTTTGGAGCGGTGAATGAGCTTGGGGTGTTTGCGATGACTGGCCAAGGGTTAAAAGAGGTGAGTAACCCATCTGCTATCTTCTTATCTCGCGGTGAAGAGGAGACTTCTGGCAGCTCAGTGATGGTGGTATGGGAAGGCACACGCCCTCTATTAGTAGAGATTCAAGCGCTGGTGGACTACTCGCAGCTCTCTAATCCACGCCGGGTATCTGTAGGTTTGGATCAAAATCGCCTCTCTATGCTACTGGCGGTTCTGCACAAACACGGTGGGTTGCAAATGGCCGATCAAGATGTGTTTGTGAACGTGGTCGGCGGGGTTAAAGTTGCAGAAACCGGAGCTGATTTAGCCCTGTTAATGGCACTGCTGTCTAGCTTTAAAGATCGAGCACTTCCTCAAAATGTAGTGGTGTTTGGAGAGGTTGGATTAGCTGGAGAGATCAGACCGGTACCGAATGGGCAAGAGCGATTGATGGAAGCGTTTAAGCATGGTTTTAAAAAAGCGATTGTTCCTCATGCCAATATGCCTAAAGGAGGCATTACGGGTATGCAAATTCATGGCGTGAAGAAGCTCTCTGAAGCCATCGATGCGTTTGATGAGTTATAAAGTCGTTGTTGAGTAAAAAGAACAGAACTCTGACATTGCCACGAACTTTCTCTTTATGATAAGTCGGTTTAGGCTGTTGATGTATTAATGATGCTTGATTTCTCTTTAACAAAAAAGGTGGCGGGTTTGAAAGTGCTCGCCCTATTTAGCACCTTACTTCTTATTGTCACCTTCTCATTTCCGATGGCTGTTTTTACTGGTCCAGTGAACCGTTGGGTGGGTTTTGGTTTTCATTGGTTATCAGAGTCTGCGGGTAAGCAACTGTTTCTATTGACAGTCGCTCTGCTCTGCTTACTGCCCTTATGGTTAAGGTGCAGTCGAAAAGAGGCGCTGCAGTTGTGGGTGCAGTTTGGAGTGATACTGCTGTTAAGCTTTGCGATTAAAACAGGCTTAAAACAGGTAACTGAAGTGCCGAGGCCTTATGTGAGTCAGCTACATCAATTGGCGTTGGTTGATTCTGTCAGTGATTTTTATCAACTCGATAATGTCAGTAAACAGTCGACGGTAGACAGTGCTGAAGGTCGTGTCACGGAGTGGCGTTTGATGAGCTGGAGAGATGAAACTAACTACTCCATGCCTTCTGGACACACCATTTTCGTTGCGGTTTGTATTGTTTTTTGGGGCGGTTTTCTTTTTAGTCGAAAAAGATACCTGAGTACTTCGCTGTTGATTCTATGGGGTGTAGGAGTCGGTTATAGTCGAATCTGGATAGGTATGCATTGGCCTCTGGATCTTGTTGTTTCAATGATTTCAGCGGGATTTCTCTATTGCATGCTACCTAATTGGTCTAGAAACAAGAGAGACTGTTGATCCCCAAGAGAAAAGCATTACACTCAAAGCCATAAATGACAATTATGGACCACGTAATGAAATTCCTTGAATTAAAGATCCCCCCGCTCTTATTAGTACTCCTATTTGGTGCCGCAATGTGGCTCGGCGCTAACCTTGTCCCTGCATTAACGTTAGCAGGAACAGTTACCTGGCTCACCCCCACCATTATTGCTGGAATTGGCGGGATTTTTGCTATTTTAGGCGTTAAAGACTTTCGCAGTGCTAAAACGACAGTGAATCCTACGACGCCAAGTGAAGCATCTACACTCGTCACCACTGGCGTTTATAAAGTGAGCCGAAATCCAATGTATGTTGGTTTGTTCTTTCTGCTTTTTGCCTGGGGTATCGTATTGAACAACTGGCTGTCACTCGGCTTTGCCCCACTCTTTGTGCTCTACATGAATCGATTTCAAATTTCGGTTGAAGAGAAAGCGCTGTTAACGTTGTTTGGTAGCGACTATGAGACGTTTACTCAAAATGTGAAACGTTGGCTATAAATCGATTAGTTCTCCGCCTTGATCACTCGGTTATCAGGCGATGCTTGGGTTTGGCTTGATGACCAAAAGTCAGACATCTGCTGTTTAATCCACCTCTGAAAAGCTTGGTTTTTCTCCCGTTTGAAATAGGGATCTGGTGCGCAAAGGTAGTAACTGAAAGTGGGTTGAACCGCGATGTTACCAATTTTGACTAAGGTCCCTTGCTCAATATAGCGCCACGCTAAACTGTGGCGCATCAATGCCACTCCCTGAACCGCTAGCGCACCGTCTAAAACAAAATGCGAGCCCTCATATTGCAATGATGATGTGGAGTCTTTGAGCTCTATCCCAGTAAGTGAGAGCCAATATTTCCAGTTCATGTCGGGCCTTGCGTCCTCAATCAAATTTACGCTAATCAAATCATGCAAGTCATTGATGTTGTGTCTCTCTTTATAAATAGGGTGACAGACAGGGTAGAGGTGATCGTCCATGAGCCATTGGCTGGTGATATCGGGATACTCGCCTTTGCCATAGCGAATACAGATATCAACACTCTCTTTTTTAAAATCGACCAACTTATTATCGGGCTGTAAAAACAGAGATAAAGAGGGGTGTTCGGCGCTGAACTCACCAATTCTTGGTACTAGCCAGTGCTGAGCAAGGGAGGGAAGTACCGAAATGGAAAGCCGGTTTGGATTTTGGTCTTGATTTACCTGCCTCACCCCATCTTGCAGTGCGCCAAAACCGATATCAGCTTGACGAAATAGAGTGTGCCCCTGTTGAGTCAGCGTTACTTTTCTATGCTGTCTTTCAAAAAGTTGCACGCCGAGCCACTCTTCCAGTTGCCTTATTTGCTGACTGACGGCAGCCGAAGAGACAGATAGCTGATGGGCTGCATCTTTAAAACTGCCCGTATCGGCTGCTTTATAGAAGCAGTAGAGTCCTTGTAGTGGGGGTAATCGCTCTTTCACGTAAGCTCTCCTTAACTCAATGTCTGTTTATATCGTTTGTCACAATAGCAGTGGTTGGCTAATTTATACACAAGAGATTTAATCGACAAAGCAGACAGCATAGGAGTTAGTTATGAGTACACTTATCATTCAGTCAACAAGAAAATGGTTTCCATTTAATAAAGAGTTAGTAAAGAATATCTTAACTTCTGTGTCGGTTTGGAAACGTAACAGAACGAGCCGAGCTAAGCTATCGAATTTGCCTGATTACATTTTAGACGATATCGGTTTGACGAAGCAGCAGGCAAAAAAAGAAGTGGAAAAATATTTTTGGCAAAAATAGAAACTGATCTTTTGCTCTTTTTGGTCTAAATTAGAGAGTATTGCAGAATAAGGTTAACGATATTTTACGTTAATCTTTTTTTGTATCTGCATGAAATATAATGAAATAAATGTCATTTCATGAACTTTGCTTTAAATTTGCATTGCATTTGTTGAGCTAGCAGTTTATGTCCTGATACTTTGTGATATACTCCCCCCGTTTTTTGAACCTAATTGATAGAGTAATATAATGGCAGACTTAGCAAAATACAGAAACATTGGTATTTTCGCGCACGTTGATGCGGGTAAAACCACCACAACTGAGCGTATCCTAAAATTAACTGGCCAGATCCACAAAACTGGTGAAGTTCATGATGGTGAATCGACTACTGACTTCATGGAACAGGAAGCTGAGCGCGGTATTACTATCCAATCAGCAGCTGTAAGTTGTTTCTGGAAAGACCACCGTTTTAACGTTATCGATACTCCTGGACACGTTGACTTCACAGTTGAAGTTTACCGTTCACTTAAAGTACTTGATGGCGGCATTGGCGTATTCTGTGGTTCTGGTGGTGTTGAACCACAATCAGAAACTAACTGGCGTTACGCGAACGAATCAGAAGTTGCACGTGTCATCTTCGTAAACAAATTAGACCGTATGGGTGCTGATTTTTACCGTGTAGTTAAGCAGACTCAAGACGTTCTAGCTGCTAACCCACTTGTAATGGTTCTTCCAATCGGCATCGAAGAAGATTTCGTTGGTGTTGTAGACCTTCTAACTCGTAAAGCATACGTTTGGGATGACACAGGTCTTCCTGAAAACTTCGAAGTAAGCGATGTTCCTGCGGACATGGTTGACAAAGTAGAAGAGTACCGCGAAATGTTGATCGAAACTGCTGTTGAGCAAGATGACGATCTAATGGAAGCTTACATGGAAGGTGAAGAGCCTTCTATTGAAGACATTAAACGTTGTATCCGTAAGGGTACTCGTACTATGGACTTCTTCCCAACATACTGTGGTTCAGCATTCAAAAACAAAGGTATTCAGCTTGTTCTGGATGCGGTTGTTGATTACCTACCTTCTCCAACTGAAGTTGATCCTCAACCTCTTATGGATGAAGAAGGCGAAGAGACTGGCGAACACGCAATTGTTTCTACTGAAGAGACTTTCAAAGCGTTAGCATTCAAAATCATGGATGACCGTTTTGGCGCACTAACTTTCGTACGTATTTACTCAGGAACGTTGAACAAGGGTGACACCATCCTTAACTCGTTCACTGGTAAAACAGAGCGTGTTGGCCGTATGGTTGAGATGCAAGCGGATGAGCGTAAAGAGCTTTCTAGTGCACAAGCTGGTGATATCATCGCTATCGTGGGCATGAAGAACGTACAGACTGGTCACACTCTATGTGATCCTAAGCACGCTGTTACTCTTGAGCCAATGGTTTTCCCTGTACCAGTAATCTCAATCGCAGTTACGCCTAAAGATAAAGGCGGTTCTGAGAAAATGGGTATCGCGATCGGTAAAATGGTTGCAGAAGATCCATCTTTCCAAGTTGAAACTGACGAAGAGACTGGCGAAACAATTCTTAAAGGTATGGGTGAACTTCACCTAGACATTAAGGTTGATATCCTTAAGCGTACTTACGGTGTTGATCTACATGTTGGTCAACCTCAGGTTGCTTACCGTGAAACTATCACTCAAGCAATTGAAGATAGCTACACGCATAAGAAACAGTCTGGTGGTTCTGGTCAGTTCGGTAAAATTGATTACCGTATCAAGCCTGGTGAAGTGGGTACTGGTTTCACGTTCAGCTCTTCTGTTGTGGGCGGTAACGTTCCTAAAGAATTCTGGCCTGCAATCGAGAAAGGTTTCCGCGGCATGATGGACACTGGTGTTCTAGCTGGTTTCCCTGTTCTTGACGTTGAAGTTGAGCTGTTTGATGGTGGTTTCCACGCAGTCGATTCATCTGCAGTAGCATTTGAAATTGCAGCGAAAGGCGCATTCCGTCAATCTATGCCTAAAGCTGGCGCACAGCTGCTTGAGCCAATCATGCACGTAGATGCGTTCACTCCAGACGATCACGTTGGTGATGTTATCGGTGACCTTAACCGTCGTCGTGGCATGATCAAAGATCAGATGGCTGGTGTTACTGGTGTTCGTATTAAAGCTGACGTTCCTCTTTCAGAGATGTTCGGTTACATCGGTTCACTACGTACAATGACTTCAGGTCGTGGTCAGTTCTCTATGGAGTTCTCACACTACGCACCTTGTCCAAACAGTGTTGCTGAGCAAGTAATTGCTGACGTTAAAGCGGCGAACGAGAAGAAGTAATTCTTATCTAACGCGCTTTAATTGAAAAGCCCCGGTCGTGCAAACGACCGGGGCTTTTTTTATCTCTTTAAACAGCAATCATAATTAAGGGTTATTGAGCAATAATCGGGAAATTGTTTTTGTTCCAAGCAATCATATGGCCTGTTAAATCATACAGCTGAGTAAATCCCTCACTCTCTAAAGTGTCAGTCGCCACTTCTGCACGGCGTCCTGAACGGCAATAAACGACAACCTCTTTTTGTTTAAATTGTGAAATTTCATCGATACGTTGAGGCAGTTGATCAAAAGGAATATTGATCGCCCCTTCAATATGGCCAGACTGAAATTCGGCCGGTGTTCTTACATCCAATAAAATAGGAGCGCGATTCTCTTTTAGAGCATCAACTAAGGTTAACGCTTGATATGGTTTGGCTTGAGAGTAAACGGCCATACTAAAAATAGTGAGCAGTAAAACAGAAAAAGTGCGAAATAACTTCATCTTTATCCCTTACAAATGAATGAGTAAAGAGAAGTATAACCGCAACGGGCTATTTATATTGAGATAAGTAATGCTTTAATGATTTTATTTCGGAGGTCTGAAAAGAGATATTAAGAGGTTGCAGTTCAGTAATTCTATCCACCCTGAAGCTACGGTACTCATCTCTGAGTTCGCACCACGCGACAAGTGTCCACTGTTTTCCCCAGAACACCAAACCCAATGGCGATACCTTTCGTTGAGACTGCTCTTTGTTCTCTTTTTGGTACTCTATATAGACTTGGCGGTTGGCATCAATCGCTTGCCGAATTAGGCCATTTTTCATTGAGGTATCTGAGTTATTATGAAAATCAGGCACGATAAGGGGCAGGTCTTCAATCCGTTTTTTGAGGTGATCCGGCAGAATAGACTGGATTTTTCTTGAGGCGCTGTCACTCGCTTTGGCAAGATCATTATCAGACCAAGCTTTAACCATTCTCATACCGAGTTCAAGAGCGACAATTTCGTCTTCTGTAAACATAAGCGGAGGCAAGTGAGAGCCAGCTTTAAGCAGATACCCAACTCCAGCTTCCCCATCAATAGGGACTCCAGAGAGTATCAAGGATTGAATGTCTCTATAAATGGTTCGTTCACTCACTTCCATCGATGTAGCTAGCTCTTTGGCGGTGACCGCAAAGCGACGAGATCGTAAAAACGTTAGAAGTTCGAACAGTCGTTCCGATTTACTCACATTCAATCCTTGAAGTGTTAGGTTAGCTTGTCGCTTGGCTTAGTCCATTACAGTCAAAGCATATCTTCACATCATTATGCTGCATTTTTACCGTTTCAGCATTGATAATTGACATGAGATCTTTGGTCAACTCACTCGCACAGAATGCTTCACCTGCATTTTGTGCTTCTTCTTTACTTTGCCAGTAAACAATGTCACTCCAAGTATTGCTCTCTTCATTTTTGCATACCGAGCGATATAAGAAGCCAGGAAGCTGTTTTACAAACTGCTGGCTCTTCTCAACAGCTGCCGTCATATCTTGATCTGTTACACCTGAATTTAACTCAAAAGTGACAAGTTCAACCACGGGATTATTCATTTAGTTCTCCTTAATATTCATTTAATTGTGATGTCGGAAATGAGTATATGAGGGAGAGTTGTCAGAAGGTGTCAGTAGAGGTAGTGGTTAAATTTATAATAAGATTTGAAATTACCGACTGTTTATATATTAAGTTTGAAACTAATCACATATTTAAATTTTGATACGAAACAATTTTGATATTGGTCAAATATTGAACGATAAATGCAAATAAAAACAACGAGAGGGGTATGTTAATCCTAAAGGGGTATTTCATGTGTGCAGTTAGTACTGGGTGCCCGTTACTTCAAGGAGGCAAAAGATGATTGAATTTTATATCCACATGCTGTTATTGCTTATTGTAATTTTTGTTGGTATCCGTCACGGAGGCATCGCATTTGGTCTGCTCGGTGGCTTAGGTGTGTCGGTATTGGCGTTTGGATTTGGTGTCGCTCCAGGAAAGCCACCAATCAGCGTGATGTTGATTATTTTAGCGGTTGTAGCCGCTTCAGCCACACTAGAAGCGACGGGCGGTCTGAAGCTCTTGGTGAAATACGCAGAAAAACTGTTACGAAAACACCCCAATCAAATCGTATTTCTTGGTCCACTTTGTACTTACTTCTTAACCGTATTGGTCGGTACAGGCCATTCAGTTTATCCATTGCTTCCAGTGATCTACGATGTCTCTTATAAAAAAGGGATTCGTCCAGAGCGACCAATGGCTATGGCGACAGTGGCATCGCAAATGGGGATCACCGCCAGTCCAATCGCCGCCGCTGCCGCCGTGGTGATGGCAACAGCCGTTGATAACCAGTTAGACATTCGCTTGATCAATGTATTGAGTGTCACGATTCCAGCAACACTAACCGGTCTATTAGTGGCTTGTACGTGGAGCTTGAAGCGCGGTAAAGACCTCGACCAAGATGAAGAGTTCCAAAAGCGTTGTGAAGATGTTGAGTTCCGTAATGAGCTGGTTGATATGAGTGAACCAACAGAAGAGGGGTCAAAAGAGGAGTCAACAGCGAGAAAGGGATTAACCGTATTCGTGTTGGGTATCGCCTCGGTTATTTTTGTCGCCATGTTTGGTAAAGAGCTTAACCTACTGCCAGATGGTGTAAAAATGTCAGTAGCGATTCAGTTCTTAATGCTATCTGTTGGTGCAATTATTCTGCTTACCACCAATATTCAGCCGAAAAAAATCGTGACCAGTAATGTATTTATCGCGGGAATGACCGCGGTGATTATCATCTTCGGTATCGCATGGATGAGTGACACCATCATTAGTCACCATAAACCCCTGCTGATTTCATTGGTAAGCGACATTGTAAAAGTACATCCGTGGTCATTTGCGATAGCCATGTTTGTGGCGTCGATCTTTTTGAAGAGTCAAGCCGCGGTATTAACCATCATGTTACCGTTAGGTTTTGCCCTTAACATTCCACCTGCAGTATTAATTGGGGTATTACCTGCCTGTTATGCGTACTTCTTCTTTCCATTTTACCCAAGTGATTTAGCGGCGATAACGTTTGACCGTTCAGGTACCACCAGAATTGGTAAGTATGTGCTTAATCACAGCTTTATCATTCCAGGGTTTATTGGCGTAACAACCGCCACTACTGTCGGTTATTTTATTTCGCTAGCGATTAATTAATCGTAAAATAAGCATAAAAAAGGGAGACTACATGTAGTCTCCCTTCTCGTTATGTCGTATATCGACTAAGACGCTTTATCTACGTTGTTTACTGGCTGGTCATCACTGTCATTGGTTTCTGTGAAAATGTCAGCCACCGCACTACGAGCTAGCTTACCTTTAAGGTTACCCTCTTCATCTACTACTGGCAGTGAATAGTCACAACACATGGTGTCGGTTAAGACTGCTTCAATTGCAGCATCGGGTAGAATTGAAGGAGCCTCTTCATAAATGTCATCACTGAAGCTGTTTACTGAGGTATCTTCAACCGCATCTTCAAGGCTCTCTTGGGTCAGAATACCTTGATAACCCTCATCAGTGACATGGTAAGCGTAGTCATTTTTGATGGTCTTCATCTGCACTAACGCTTCTTCAATCGTTTCAGCAGTAATCCGGTAGATAGGCGGCTGCATGACGGTTTCAACGGTCAAGGCGCGCGCACGGTTTACATCTTTCACGAAGGCTTCAACATAATCGTCTGCTGGGTTAAGCAGTATCTCATGAGGTGTTCCTTGTTGAACCAGTTCGCCATCTTTTAAGATAGCAATTCGGTCGCCCAATCGCAGCGCTTCATCCAAGTCGTGAGTGATAAAAATAATGGTTTTATGCAGCTCTTCTTGCAGTGTGATTAACTGATCTTGCATCTCACTACGGATCAGTGGATCCAGAGCAGAGAAAGCTTCATCCATCAATAAAATTTCAGCATCGGTACAGAGTGCGCGAGACAAACCGACACGCTGCTGCTGACCACCTGAAAGCTGAGCTGGGTACTGTTGGTCATAACCTTGCAGGCCAACGATATCCATCCACTTTCTAGCTGTTGCTAATCGTTCAGACTTCTTAATCCCTTGAATTTCAAGACCATAAGCGATGTTTTCAATGATAGTACGGTGTGGCATCAAACCAAAACGTTGAAACACCATCGACATCTTATGGCGTCTAAACTGCTCAAGCTCTTTGGTATTTAGGCTCATTACATCAATGCCCTCAACCATGATTTTCCCCTCAGTTGGGTCGATCAAACGGTTGAAGTGACGAATTAACGTTGACTTACCAGAGCCAGAAAGACCCATGATGACAAAGATCTCGCCTTTGTTTATCTCAAGATTAATGTCTTTAAGGCCAACGGTGTGACCCGTTTTCGCTAAGATGTCGTCTTTACTAACCCCTGATTTAACTTCCGACATTACTGAATTCGGCTTTTGACCAAATACCTTGTATAAACCACTTATTTCAATCAAAGGTTTAGTCATGTTTCATATCTCCCAAGTGGGCATTAGTACGTTTAGCATAAGCTTGTGAAGCTCTATCAAATAAGATGGCTAACGCAACGATGGCAAACCCATTGAGTAGTCCAAGTGTGAAGTATTGATTGGTGATGGATTTAAGAACCGGTTGCCCTAATCCTTTCACACCGATCATTGAAGCGATAACCACCATAGAGAGCGCCATCATAATGGTTTGGTTGATGCCAGCCATGATAGTTGGCATCGCAAGTGGCAGCTGAACGCCCCACAAACGCTGTTTATTATTAGCACCAAAAGCAGTGGCAGCTTCGAGAACTTCTTTGTCCACCAAGCGAATACCTAGGTTGGTAAGACGAATAACAGGAGGGATCGCGTAGATAACTACAGCAATAAGCCCTGGGATCTTACCGATACCAAGCAGCATTACCACTGGAATTAGATAAACAAAAGCGGGCATGGTTTGCATGATATCGAGCATTGGCGTCACGATCGATTGCACTCGGTTGGATCGCGCCATAGCAATACCAATAGGGATGCCAAGCAAAATAGAGACGATGGTACAGACGGTGATGATGCTTAAGGTTCTCATGGTATCTTCCCACATGCCAAAGTAACCGATAAGCAGCATTGAGGCGACACAACCTAGGGAGAGTTTCCAAGAGCGACTCGCGGCATACACCAAGCCAGTACAGATAGCCAGAATGATAAACCAGGGCGTTGAGAGTAACAGTTTTTCAAACCAAACAAGAAAAGAGAGAAGGGGATCGAAGAGAGATTCAATCATCTCACCATATTCACGAGAAAACTCGCGGTAAGCCCCATCAAGGGTCTTTTTAATGGTGCGAAGATCAGCACGTTCCATTTCTGGAAAGCGGGTTAGCCAATTATTATTGGGCATGTTATATCCTTTTATACCGGAACCATAATTGGTTCCGGCGTACTACTAAAAACGGTACATCCAGTAACGTTGCAAGAGTAAACTTTGCAATAAATCTTAAAGTGCCGCTTCGATCTTTTTCGCTACGTCCGCTGAAACCCATGGGTGCCAGATATCAGGATTTTCGCTTAAAAAGTGAATCATCGCTTCTTCACCATCTGCTTGATTATCTTCCATCCAAGCGAGTAGTGAGTTCATCTTAGCGTTAGTAAAACCACGTTGGTTTAAATAAGCATAGACAACAGGAACACGTGTTGCGAAGTTTTCAGTAGTGATGGTGTGGACAGGTGATGGTGGGTACATGCTTACTGTCGGGTTATCACACTCTTCTTGAGTCAAACAGGTAAGGAACTCTTTCTCGTTAACACCGCTGCCAAAGTCCACTTTGACCATGTTGTATTTACCTAATACCGCCGTTGGTGCCCAGTAGTAACCAAACCACGCTTCTTTACGCTCGTAAGCTTTAGCGATAGCACCGGATAGACCCGCACTTGAGCCAGGGTCAACCATAGTAAAGCCAGCATCGTCTAAGTTAAGCGCGTTAAAAAGGTGACCAGAGCTGATCTGGCAATTCCAACCTGCTGGGCAAGTATAGAATGCAGAGGTCTCTGGATCTTCAGGGTGTTTAAACAGTTTTGCATTTTTAATCACACCTTCAATGGTGGCCATTTCAGGGTATTGTTCAACCAAGTAAGCTGGAACCCAGAATCCCTCTTCGCCGCCGTCAGTTAACGATTTCCCTGCATAACGCAGACGTTTATCATCCACCCCTTTTTGCAGAGCATCTTTCATGCTGTTGCTCCAAAACTCAGGAGCGATATCCGGTTGTGCTTTTTCAATCATTGAGGTGCCAGTTGGCATGGTGTCACCAGGAATCAATTCTGCATCACAGCCAAACCCATGCTCTAGGATAAACCGGTCAACATTGGCGATAAGACTGGCGGAGCTCCAATTCATATCGGCGATGGTGACTTTGCCACATTCGCTTGCGTTCGCATTTTGGGTAAAAGCAGTAACTAATAACAGTAGTGCACCTATCTTAAATTTCATATTAACATCCTTTTTTATAATATCGAGTTATAGGATAGTTGATAAGTGCATCAATATTCAAATTGATTGCGCGATTATGTTGTTTATAAATCAAATAAAGGGTGAAATGTCGGCCTAGGCATCTAGCATAAAATATCGTGCAACAGGAGGGACTTTGAGCAATTATTTTGCTTGTCGAGTCTTTTTAAGTTATGTTTTATATTCATTTCAATTGGATACTATAAAGGAGGATTATTATGAACGTATGCGACTACAACTTTGCGCATATTTTATGGAACGCGAATAACTCAAGTTTTAATACTATCGTGCTGCGATAACCTAAGCTTGAGAGAAACTGTTTGATTCCATTCTAGAGACCCTTTCACTCTAGCTTACTGGTTGTTGTCAGCGAACATGACAATGATGGCGTATCTACACGCCTAAACCTTGAGTAAGCACAATGAGCACACTACTATCAGCACAATCTATCTCTTATGACATCACTTCAGGCCCACTGTTTGAAGGCTTATCGTTCACCTTAAAAAGAGGCGATCGCATTGGTTTAATTGGCGACAATGGCTGCGGAAAAAGTACGCTACTAAAACTGCTAAATGGTGAGCTGACAGATTACACCGGAGCGGTTTCACGCGCTCTACAAAGTAAAATGGCTCGTATCGAGCAACAACTCCCCGACAAACTGCATAATAAAACGATGCTTGAAGCATTAACTGAACAACTGCCAGCAGAAGTGAGCGGTGACGAGAGCTGGCGAGCCGAAGTCCTGTTAACCACTATGGGGTTTGATGAGCACGACTGGCACCTTGTAGCGGGGGATCTCAGCGGCGGGCAACATACTCGTTTGCTATTGGCTCGTGCACTCATTCAACAGCCAGACATCCTGCTGCTTGATGAACCGAGTAACCACTTGGATCTTCCTACTCTGCTCTGGTTAGAGCAGTTTCTGCTGCAGTGGCAGGGCACCTTTGTGCTGGTATCACATGATCAGCGTCTGCTGGATCGTGTGACTAACTGCACTTGGATAATGCGTGATAAATCACTGCAATTTTTTCGTCTCGCGTGCAGCGATGCCAGGCAGGCGTTAAAAGAGAAAGACAGCAGTGATGAACTTCGCCACAACGCCGAGCAAAAAGAGATCCAACGTATTGAAAAAAGCGCCAGTCGATTGGCCATTTGGGGACGTGACTTCGATAATGAAAAGTTAGCACGTAAAGCCAGAAACATGGAAAAACGTGCAGACGCGTTGAAAGAGTCGCAAACTCAGTTGGCGTCTCTTCCTCCATGGACCTTAACCTTAACGGGTGAAGCGATGGCCGCCAATCGACTGTTAGCACTTGAAGAGGTCGCGGTCACTCCAGCTCCAGAAGCGCCCATACTGTTTGAGGTGCTTACACAGCAAATTAAAAGTGGCGATAGGGTTGCCATTATGGGGCGTAACGGTAGCGGAAAATCGTCACTACTGCGCATGCTCTGGAACCACTACCAAGATGAAGAGATAACTCACGGCGTCTCGCAACCGATCGCGTTTCATCAACAAGTTAGGCTAGGTTATTACGATCAAAGTTTGCAACAGCTTAATGATGAAGAGTCACTTCTGGATGCGATCTATGGGTTTTATCCGCACTCTCAAGAGTCGAGGAAGATGGCGTTGATCAGCGCGGGGTTCTCTTACGAACGGCATAACCAACCGGTGAAAGAGCTCAGTGGTGGAGAGCGGTCACGGTTACTGTTTGTTGGGTTATCACTAGCCAACTACCACTTTTTGATGTTAGATGAACCGACCAACCACCTCGATATGTTGGGTAAAGAGCAGTTAGCCAAAACGCTGAACCATTTCGATGGCGGCCTGTTGCTGGTTAGCCATGATCGAGAGCTGATTGAAAAGACATGCAATCGGTTTTGGTACGTTGATGGTGACAGATTGGAAGAGATGTACACCATAGATCGCGTGCACAAGGCGATGCTGTCTGAGCAACACCAAGAAGAGGCAGTGATTGAGCGTCGACGCGATGAGGTAGATTCCAAGTATGGAATTTCAGACATCATCTTTGAGCCAATGATTGCTGAGGATCCTCAAGATGCGTTACTGCTGCGGTTGATTGAACTTGAAACCCTGTTAAGTGACGATCTGACTCGCAAGAAAAAACATCAAAAACCGGAGTTACAGCAAGAGTGGCAGGGTGAGATTGACGTGATAAACACTCAGCTTGCTTAAGTGAGTCGCTGCCGTTACCTATTTAGGGGAGCGGTAGTGGCTTATACTCATAAAAGGCCTTACCCCCTCACTTATATCGAGTTAGTGGATGATAATGACTTACCACGTTTTCATGCATTGGGGGTGACCGCCGATCAGATCGCCGACACCGAGATCCTGATGACGCTGTTAAAAGGCGAGGTGGTGTTTGATGGGACTCACTAAGTGAGGTTAAGATGAACGAGTAGGTATTCGGTGTAATAAAGTGGAATAACGATGTTCTTCTTCTCTGTAGCCGATGAGCCTTGAGTACCGGTTAGTTTTATCGTTTTATACGGGTTGCATTTGGTTATGTAAGATTGCAGTGATTTTGCGCGAGTTCGTTTTCCGCTTTTTACTTCAATGGGAATCACTCTGCCAAGATCGTCTGCCGTAATAAACTCTATCTCTGCTCTTGCGTCACCCCATGAAAAGCTAGGTTCAATACCCATTGCTGCAAACTCTTGTTGGACATAGTTCTCAGCAACATAGCCTTTATACTCGTACCCTTGTTGCTTTATCTCTTTATAATTTGTGCCTAGCATATGATTGAGAAGCCCTGTATCAAAAAAGAATAATTTAACCGCATTTTCTTTTTGGTAAGCCGCCAAAGGCGAACGCGGTTGCCCTTCGATAGGGTGGTTTTTCAGAGTGAGTCGACACTTATGAAGCCAGTTAATGGCGGTTTCAAAATCAGCATAACGTGATTTTCTCTCGTGTACGCCTTTAAACTTAAAACGTTTCACTGAGTCGTCGTAGACTGAAGATAGCTGGGAAGGGATATTTCTGAAAACAGACTCGATAAGCTGAGCGTTCACCTTTCCAGAGTATTTCCCGAAATCGCGTAAGTAGCCTGAGAGTAAGTTTTTATGGACATTCGACACCGATTCGATCCGCTCGATTATGCTTATATCGGTTTGTTCAAACCAAGAGTTCACCGCTTCAGGCATTCCACCTACAAAATAGTAATCTGTCAGCTTTTCAAATAGTTTGGTGTGGGCGGAAGCTGAGTTGATTTGTTGCGTATAAGCTTTGATTAACACTTGCTCATTTGATGCCCACAGGAACTCTTTAAAGGTGAGTGGTCGCAAATTATGCTGCTCAACCTTGCCAACAGGGAAGGCTGTGAGCAGACCGATATTCGATCCGCTCGCAGCAACATAGGCAGTAGGTGCTTTTTCTGCAAAGTATTTCAGAGCAGTGACTGCTCTTGGGCACTCTCCAATTTCGTCAAGAATCAGCAGATCGGTTTCTACAGTGAACACTTTTCCAGTGAGAAGCTCTATATTAGCGATAACATCTTCAGGGTTCAGAGAGGCTGAAAAAGCGTCTGCGAGCTCTGGGCTTTCTAAAAAATCAACTCTGAGTACATTGTCAAACGTACTTCCTAATAGCTCTTGAAGCAGGTAGGTTTTCCCTGTCTGTCGAGCGCCATCAATCAGTAACGGTTTTCTTAGCGCTCTCTCTTTCCAAGCGACTAATTTATCTAACAATACTCTTTTCATTAAAATACCAATCCGCTGTAATATGGAGGCGCTCTACACTTTAATGCGCGTTAAAGTGTGCATTTCTACTTTTTTACGCGCATAAAAGTGTAGCATTGATTAGTGGGTATAGCGAATCCCCTTTGAACGAATTCGGTTTACGTTCAGGCTCATTAAGTGGTGCAATACGTAGCGAAACAGCACTTTTTTAATGCCTGAAAGGTTGCTGGCCTGCTGTGAATCATGCGCTCTGTTTTTAGCGATTAAATGCCACTCTCTTGCGCATCACCGTTAATGGGTGCCAACACTAGGGTTAATAACTGCAGCAGGTCACGTTGC
The DNA here is from genome assembly GCF_050337105.1 of Aliivibrio kagoshimensis. NCBI lineage: Bacteria > Pseudomonadati > Pseudomonadota > Gammaproteobacteria > Vibrionales > Vibrionaceae > Aliivibrio > Aliivibrio kagoshimensis. The sequence goes on along the minus strand of NZ_JAKJSQ010000034.1, from coordinate 1,111 downwards.
GGTTTGACGGAATCTTGTGTTGAAAGTTGCTGCAGTCCAATCAGGGAGCTGTAGATCAAATTCGCATGTTGCATTGCTAAATCCTTTGGTTGTCCGGCTGCCACCAATAAGCGGCTGACAAACTCTAATCGAGTCGCATCTACCCGTAGGACTACCGCTTCAACCTCTTCAGACGTTCTCGCCCACTCGCGGATTGCCGCTTCTGCGCCATCTCCTCCGTAAGGCGTACTGATGTCGGTGTCGGTGGACATGATCAGCAAGTTGCGCAATTGCTGTTTGGGGTCGTGATCACTGGCCAATACATACTCAATCACACCTTGGGTCGCCGACTCTTGCCAGTGTTCCAACATACTCACTTTCAATGCATTGATGTTTTTAAAATGCCAGTAAAAAGAGCCTTTGCTGACATTGAGGTCGCGCGCGATCGACTCGGCCTTGATGCCAGGCAGTCCCCGCTGGGTAAGTGCTCGAAAACCAGCCTGTACCCAATCTATTTTGGTTAATCTTGTCGTTGTATTCATTCATCAACCATACGGAAGCGTATTGTGTTTATCAAGAACATCTTATAGTATCTAAAGCCATACGCTACCGTATGGTTTGAGCGTGTTGAAAAATTACGAATAATCAATGAATGAATAAATGGAAATCAAAATATGAATAAGTGGATTTTTAGCGCGGGTATTTTATCTATATTTACATGTGTGGTGCATGTTTTTGGTGGAGGGCCTGAAGTGCATGTTCCCGTACTCAACAGCACATTAAGCATTGAACTAAAGGCGATCATCTCAGTGCTATGGCATTGGACAACGGCGGTACTCATTATTAATGGCGTGGCGCTGATGTGGGCAGCAAAACGAGCAGAGCAACAAAAGGTCGTGACCATTTTGGTTGGCATGCAGTACGTGGCATTTGCTGGCATGTTCATTTTCTACAGCCTTTACCTATTAGGTTCAGCAATGAGTATGCCGCAATGGACGTTGTTTTTAGTGATTGTTTTGGTGTCGGTGGTGGGGTTGAGGAAGAGGGCGTAATATCATATCTAATTGCAAAAAATCAATTGAGATTGAAAGAAGGTTCATAATAAAAACCTAGATTTAATCAAGGTATTAAC
>NZ_JAKJSQ010000033.1:0-43536 GCF_050337105.1 Aliivibrio kagoshimensis | reverse complement strand
GAGTAGAAGGTATGCACTGTGTTTCTTGTTTAAATTGAAAGTAGAGATGATCAAACCAGTAAGTATTATTACGAATACTTATTAGTAACTGTATTTTTTACTCTAGCAATTGCCCTCGCATACCTGAGAAGCTTGGTCATTGTTCGCCTGTCATCACTGCAACCAATTTCAACTAAGGCCATACCAGTTAATAGCTGTTGAGGAGTGGCCAATACACCAGTAGGCAACAACAGTTTTCCTCTAACAAATGAAAAACCAATCCATTCGTCACAATCGCTAATTTCAAACCCAGATTGTATTTTCATTAATCGTCTACATTCAGGAGGAATTTCTACTCTTCCCGAATCCCAATTCGAAACCGTTCTCTTACTCTTAAAACATAAATTTGCTGTTTCTTCTATACTCAAGCCGCACTTAATAAACCTAAAGACGTAGTTTTTACTCATTTGGTTGTACTTCATTACCTATGACCTTAAAGGCCTAACGGTAACAATAACACTGCTAACCTTCTGATTTAAAGGTAATACTTAGAACATTAATTCATAACTTAACTGAACCTTTCTTTCATTAATTACGCTTTCAAGCTTCATAGCTCGATTAATAGAACATGACATCCCTGTAGTATTAACGCTTTGTAAATTAGTGACCAATGCCTCCAGAAAATGTAAAGCAGTGTCCCATAAACACGAATTAAACTGAAAATGCCGAGTACTAGAAATGCGTCCTGCCATTTAATGCCTAGAACTTGTTATATTTACATTCCTAGCCCATATGAACCCGGAGGCTCGGGATCTAATATATTTTTAAGGAAATCTTGTGCTTCTTTGAGACTTCCGAAACACCCTATGGTTTTTCCATCAGGATCAACAACCTCATAAGATGTACTTAATATGTTACCGTTGTCATCGACTTCAATCACTTGAATTAAACTGAAACCAGAGTTACTTGCTAATGTTTTTCTATCTTTCATGCGTTGTTCCTCTTGCAAAAATTGGGCAAATATAATTGCCAATTATAATAAGAACCAGCCTAGCAAAAAATTCAGTTTTAACACCGTAAAACTCAACTTTACCCAAACTCACAGGATGGTAAATCACTCTTAAGTTGTTTGTTATATCATGAACTTTTACGTTTCAAAATGAGCTCACCTTTCTTATAAGATATCTCGTCATACCCTTTAAAAACGGCAATGACCAACGTTATACCTAATGATGCAGCAATTATAATCCCACTTATTTCCATACCAGTAAGGGCAGCAAGTGGAGCTGCAGCGAACATAGACATACCACCTGTAAAAGGGGTTGCTACAAGTGCAGTCGTTAAAACATCCAAAGTCCCGGTGCCTACATACGCCAGTTTCTTAGTTTTCTTTAGTTCATCTGCAAGTTTACCTACGACTATAATCTCGTTCTCTTCACGATCTTTAGCCCTTGTTAACTCTTCTTTAGTTCTTACTTCGGTTGACATTTATCTTCCTTTCTAAATGAATTCATTGCTCTGTGATATAGCAGCTTACCAAGATGCAAAACGAATCATTTAAACAATACATTCTGTATCTTATCAATCAATAACTATAGAAAATAACATAATACTTCTGATAAATTAGTGCCTTACATCAAAAGTAGATAAAACAAATGTAGAAAGTTGACTTATGTTTGTAGAAAATATGCATTGTATTTATTATGAATTGGAAGGAAAGATAAGTTAGAAAATCCATTAATGACTCTTACTACTAATGACTGCTTTTATGCGAGTAATTTCCCTCGAATACTTAAGTAGTTTGGTCATAGTTTTCCTATCATCACTGCAACCAATTTCAATTAAAGCCATTCCTATTAGAATCTGTTGTGGATCAACCAAAGCACCTGTAGGTAGCAGGAGTTTTCCATTTACAAATGAAAAACCACTCCATTCATTATCATCACTAAACTCAAAACCTGAATACAACTTCATTAAGCGTTTACATTCGGGCGGGATTTCTACTTTTCCTGAATCCCACTTAGTGACAGTCCTCACACTCTTAAAACATAAATTAGCGGCTTCTTCTACGCTTAAGCCACAAATGACAAACCGAAAAATGTAGTTTTTAGTCATTTTCATGCCCTTCTCTACCAAAGGCTAGAAAAGATACGCCCGTAACAAAACTATCAATAAGCCTTTGATTTAACTTAAGAACATATAATGCGCACTTTAATTTATTACAACAAAGCGATAATGACCTAATAATAAAGTGCGAACTCAGCATCGTTCGCACTCTGTATCGCTGCGAATAATGTCTTAACCACAATTCTGATATTTTGAAGCAATACAATTTTTTGCCATCTCTTTAGAAATGGCTATCGATTCCGGTGACATAGTTTGTTTCAAGACGGCCATTTTTTCATCCGTATCTTTATTGCCATTCTTTATCGCAACATCGAACCACATGTAGGCGTGTTTATAGTTCCTATTAATGCCATCACCCAAAAAGTACATTTTTCCAAGATAGTATTGTGCTTTTGCGTAACCTTGTTCAGCTGATTTTCTATACCACTTCACTGCTGTTTTGTAGTTCGTTTTTACACCGTCTCCATACTCATACATTGTACCTAACACTGATTGCGCTTTTTTATAATCTTGATCAGCTGATTTTCGATACCAATATACGGCTTTAGAATTGTCTTTATTGACACCATCTCCAAAAAAATACATCTCTCCAAGATTATACTGCGCTTTGAAATACCCCTGTTCAGAAGATTTTCTATACCATTCAACGGCTTTGTTATCATCTTCTGGCACACCTTCACCAAAGTCATACATTACACCTAATGCGAACTGGGCTTTCGGATGACGTTGATCCGCTGCAGCTTTATAAAGATTCATGGCCTTTTTGAAGTCTATATTTACGCCCTCACCATAATAGTACATGTCACCAAGGTTATATTGCGCACTTGAAAATCCTTGTTCTGCGGACTTACTATACAAATTGATGGCTTGTTTATTATCTTCTGGAACACCTTTAGCATAGTCATATATTTCACCCAGTTTATTCTGGGCTTCTGCGCTCCCTTGATCAGCTTGCTGATGCAGCTCTTGCAGTGAAATGCTACTCGATATCGCTTTAGATGTTTTCTTATTTTCTTCATCCGCAAGTACTGTTATCGGCGTAGTTATGGCAACTAGCAATGATGCTATTACTGATATATTAATTACAAATTTCATACAACCTCGCAAGTAAATTCATTTAGAGAGAAATAATATCCGCACATACCCTAAATATAATCTGACTCAAAATCAGTGATCATGGCCATACAAGTAAAAATGAATTGGTACTTTTAACTTTAAAATCAGATGGTTATTGAGTGTATCATCAATATTTTGGTTCAGCCTTTCTGTTTCCTCTACAACCATCGAATACCACTATCTATGTAACAGATAGTGGTATTCATTTTTATGTGATTTAACTCACTATTTTATTAAAGTAGATGCAAGAACTGCCGATAGTGCTTCCGACAATATTGATAATTGCACCCTACACCTAGTGTCACTGTATCGTTTAATGAGCAGTGTTTTGAATTTTGTTAATTGTTGTACATTAAGACCTGAGCATTAGATTTTGGCTTACTACTTACAACATGTAAGGAATTAAAAGTGTTTCAGAAAATGGGCTTTAAGGCGTCAATCATTACCTGTGTAGTACTGATCGTGACGACCGTTCTTATCATCTCTAATGGGTTAAATTATCGTGCATTGCAAACCACCACGATCGATGATGTAAACTCACAGTCAACATCTGTTATCAATTATGAAGCCGATACACTCGAGCGTTGGTTTACCTCTCGAATCAATACGGTTGAGAAGCTAGCATCAAACAATAACAATGGAACAATAGACGGCCAATATGTGTCAGCGGCTCGATTAGCCAAAGACCTAAGTGGCGTTTCTGATATCTATTTTGGATTTAATGATGGCACGACCTATTCGACAGCTAAGACTCATCTCTATATTGATGGCGTAGGTATTCCTGAAAAGTATGACCCACGTACACGTGATTGGTACAAGATGGCTAATGCAACCAACGGCGTTGCGATCACTGATATCTATAAGGATGCTGGTACTAAAAAACTGGTTATATCGATCAGTAAAGCACTTAATGGTGGTGTTATTCTTGCGGATATTGAAATGGATATTTTGGATGAAACCATCAATAACCTCAATATTCCTGGTGCTATTACTGCTATTTTAGATGCGGATGGCAAAGCAATTGCTTCTACATCAAATGTGCTTTCTGTTGGCACTACCCTATCTGATATCGGCCTACAAAATGTCTATAACAATATGACCAATGTTAAATTCAACATGAGTGAATATACATTAGCTGGAATGGATAAGATCAGTTTAACCCGTGAGATTAATATAGCGAGCGGGAAAAAATTATACCTGTTTGTTGGTATTGAGAAGTCCGTGGTATACAGCGAACTTGATGATCAATTCGTGAGTGCTATTACTATGTCTATTGGCATGATTTTGCTTTCAGTCCTTACTGTTGTTGTCATTTTGAATATACTGTATAAGCCAATTGTAGCTCTTAAAGATGTGGTTCAAGATCTGGCGCAGGGTAACGGTGATTTAACCCAACGTTTACCTGTGACCTCTAAAGATGATTTAGGGCAAATATCTGCAGGTATTAACCAGTTTATCGCCAACTTGCAAACCTTAATGTTAGATATTTCACAATCCTCAGTGGTGATTGCATCCAGTATCAATAACCTTGAACATCACGTCACGTCGAACAATGAGGTATTAACCTCCCATAGCCAGGAAGCGGATCAAGTCGCGACTGCAATTGAAGAGATGAGTGTTACAGCTAGAGATGTTGCCAGCAATGCTGAAGAGGCATCATGCTTCTCGCAGTCAATGAGTATCCAAGTTGAAACGTCTAAAACCAGTGTCGGATCTGCTGCTATAACGGTGTCTGAGCTCGCTCATAACATTCAAGGTTCGTCTGATTCAATTGAGGCGATAGAACGAGATACGCTTGCAATCACCAAAGTATTAAGCGTTATTAGTGATATAGCAGATCAAACTAATTTACTGGCTTTAAATGCTGCTATCGAAGCTGCTCGAGCCGGAGAACAGGGCCGAGGTTTTGCTGTAGTCGCCGATGAAGTCAGGGCTCTAGCTGGAAAGACACGAGTCAGTACTGAAGAAATTCAAAAAACCTTGGCGCAATTAACACAAGGTTCATCATTAGCGATTGATGCAATGGCTATAACGCAAACCACATGTACCAATACCGTTGAGAGAAGCACTACAGTGGAAGCAGACCTAAGTGCTGTTGTTGCTTCAGTTGTGCAAATCAATGACTTAAATAATCAGATAGCCACCGCTGCTGAAGAGCAAAGCCTTGTATCAGGAGAGATTGCCATGAACATGACGGCGATTCGAGAGATGGCAATTAAATTATCAGATAATGGCAAAAGTACCGCTGAAGAAACGATGAAACTTTTACAAGCAAACGGCCAATTAAATGAGATTGTGGCCAAATTCAAACTGCAGTAAAACGTAAAATCAGGACAAAAAAAGCCCCCAGTAGTTGGTAGTCCAACTATTGGGGGTCACTTATCTATCCGTTTACGCTTTTTTGTTCTTTCTACGTCCAACTAATACCATGCCGAAAAGGGCACTTGCCATAGTGAATAGTGTTTCTGGCTCAGAGATGTAGACTGTTGCGCCATCCATTTTAATCGTTAAGTCGCCATCGATCGCACTGAATACTGGGTTAGAAGCCCCACCTTTAAATGTTTCAGATTCGAATTGGAAAACAAAATGGTCTGTATTTTCATACGTAATTTTAACAGCGCCACTGGTATCACTTTCAGAAACATTGTTACCTGGGCCTGTGAATAAAATTTCGTCATCATTTTCAAATGCAGCCGTTACACTAGCGGCAGCTGCACCCGTTTGGTATGAGGTGATACCATCTGATGTGAATACACGAAGTGACTCAGTTTGATGGAAGTTTTCGTTATTTTCGCCATCAATATCATAAGCGATAATAGCAAGCTCATCCGCAACAAAACGCTCACTGAAAGTACCAGAGTTAGCACCTGCCCCATCGAAAAGTTCAAAGATATAGGTTAAGCCCCCAGAGCCAAACGTAGCTTCATTAGAATAAATGAATGCAATATCATCATTTGGATTATCACCCGAGGTTTGATTGTAGTTAGGGATATGGTAATTAAATTTGTAATCGCCATAAGCATAAGCGGTCACACGTGCATCGACTGTTACAGAACCTTGTGTAGCTACATTAGTGTAATGCATGCTTGCACCACTAAATGACGGACCAAAATTATACGCAGCCTGACCATTAGTCACTTCTAAGAAATCAGTAAACCTAAGATCCAATGGCGCTGCAGTAGTCATTGGAGTAGCGAAAGCGCAAGCTAAAGCGGCTAGTGGTAGGAATTTGTTACGTAAAATTGTACTCATAAAATAATACCTATTATAAGTTTTACAGAGTTCTGTAGGGTGGAAATTTATGCTTCAAATAAGCAATAAAACAACATGTTGCATATTTAAGCAATAATTAGGCCAATGATGCAAGCTGTTGTTGCATATACCTTTCACCCCTGCCTATGATTCTTAACTTCAAGTATGTGTATAAAAAGCTGACAAATAAATTCCAATAAATAAGACGAAATATAGAAATCAACCGATTATTCGGCACAGGTTTATAAATTCAATAGGTAGCGTTATTTTGGACTTCTATTATGAGATTTTATTTCATAAACCACATTTGAAGATCACATGAGAATATGTAGATTGAATCAGAACCGTATCTTGTCGATTACACCATAATCAAACTACAGACATGCCAGCTTTTATTAGGCTTTCTCTCGTTTTAATCCGTCCGAGTTCAATCAATTGGCTAGCCAGATCAAACTCAAATGTGCCACAAGTGTTCCTAGCCAACTCAATAGTAATGTCTGGTGGGTAGGCCGCTAACTTTGCTCTAGCAATGGTACTTTGCATTGCATCGAATGCTTCCGTTGCAATGTTGTAAGATCCCCACCCATCCACAGTACTTTGAGGGCTGGTCTTTAAGCGACCAATAAAGCGCTTTATACTCAAATGAATATCACTGCCTTCATTTTCACTCTCGGTGATACGAGGCATTGGACGTGACTTTAATTTAGCGATCTCATCGACTGAGCCCGCTAAGTTTACGGCAATTGTGATGTCTGTCTTATCGTTAAACGTAGGGGCAATAGGAACAGGATTCAACACCCCCCCATCAATTAAATACGTATCATTGTGTTTCACTGGGGTAAAGAAAAGAGGAAGTGAAATAGATGCTCGAAAGGCATCAAACAAACAGCCTGAATTAATCCACACTTCTTTTTCGTTTTTCACATCCGCGGCAATTGCAGTATAAGGAATAGGAAGATCTTCAATATTTTGCTCACCAACTAACTTTTTCAAGCTATTGATTATTTTCTCTCCCTTTACTAGTCCCCCTTTCCTAAATGAAATATCAAGAAGTGAGACGATATCGACTTTATCAATTGCACAGACCCACTGCTCAAATTCATCCAGCTTGCCTGCAGCGAAAATCCCACCAATAACGGCACCAATTGAGCAGCCTGAGATAGATTTTATCTCAAACCCGTTGCGTTCCAATTCTCGAATCACTCCAATGTGAGCCATCCCTCTCGCACCACCACTGCCAAGTACTAAAGAGACCGATATTTTCTTATGGCGATTTTGCATATTGCCTCCAGAGTTCTGTCAATAATTCCATCATACATCAGGCATTTTTTTTATAAATGCTGACGACAGCTATTTTCATATAATGATACAACTCATTACTATTTAGTCACACCGTCACAGACATTTTATTATTTGTCAGTTATAGTCTTTGCATACAATATTCAATTAGGAGCTATATTTTGCAGATGACTGAAAGAGTGATCTTGGTAACAGGAGCAGGAAGTGGTATTGGAGCGGCAGTTTGTGAAACCATTGCTGACCCACACACGACCTTGATCATACACACGGGTTCGAATAAAGACGGCTTGGAAGAACTTCAACAAAAACTACATGATAAACAGTGCACAAGTTACCCAGTCGTTGGCGATTTAACTGATCCCGCGGTGAGTGAAAAGATAGTCAATGTAGTCAATGAAATCGGTCAGTTAGATGGGATAGTAAGTAATGCGGGATTCCCTGATTGGAGGGATTTTGGAGAGCTTGATGACGCAGGCTTAGCTTACTCATTTCAAGTTACTCAAGCAGCCTTCTATCGCCTTATTACAATGACCCTGCCCATGTTAAAAAAATCCCCGTCGGGAAGAGTGGTTGCTGTCAGTTCATTTCTCGCCCATAAATTTCAAAATGGTGGCGGGTCAGTACCCGCGTCTGCAGCCGCAAAAGCTGGATTAGAGGCATTAGTAAAGTCATTAGCGGTTCATGTCGCTGACAAATCGGTCACGGTGAACTGTGTCGTTCCTGGTTACATCAAAAAGAACTCCCCCGATCACACACCTCTCAGCGAAACATCCTTAACCACAATTACGTCACGAATTCCCTTGCGTCGATTAGGTACTCCCAGTGAAGCCTCAGATCTGATTGATTTTTTGTTATCCCATAAGGCGAGTTACATCACTGGACAATGCATACACATTGATGGCGGTTTAACACTGTAATTAAGTCATTATTATAAAAAGCCCATAAGTGACAGTGCAACTTATGGGCTTTTTATTTTGTTTCTATTTAGCTTTCGGTCTAAAAGGTTTGATGACATCCAGGTGACATTCAAGGAATGGACCGTCCATCAAATCAATACAATATGGAATAGCAGGGAATACTGCGTCCAAACACTCGCGTATTGACTTTGGTTTGCCTGGTAGATTCACAATTAAACTGTCACCACGAAGACCCGCAGTTTGACGAGATAGAATCGCAGTTGGGACAAATTTAAGAGATTCTGCACGCATTAATTCACCAAAACCTGGCATCATTCGGTCGCATACAGCCTCAGTCGCTTCTGGAGTCACATCCCTTTTTGCTGGCCCAGTACCGCCTGTGGTGACGATTAAGCTACAGTTCTCTTCTTCAGCCAAACGAATTAGAGCCGCCTCAATAACGTCCTGTTCGTCTGGAATCACTTCATATACCGGAATCCACTCTGAGGTGAGATAGTCGCTTAGCGTCTCAATGATGGCCTTGCCAGAGATATCTTCATAGATACCCGCACTTGCACGGTCACTGACAGTAATGATTCCAATCTTTGCTTTACTCATTCTAATTTATTCCTTCTGTAGACTATCTGTTTATTATGCCGTGTTTTTTTCAGCGACCCAAGCCCATTTATCTAATTATGCTAGCTCATGAAAACTAAGTTATGATGCACTAGGGTCGAGTTACCACCTCTGAATATGGGTTATAGTGCGTCAGACCCGGCGACTCACAACTCACCTTAGTTATAGTGCGCTAAATTGTATTGCGCACATAAAAAAACCGACCTAGAAGGTCGGTTCACTTTAATCATATCGGATTACTTTTTATCTGCTTGTTGCTGTCGTATCTCATCTGCAATCATTTGTATTGCTTGCCCAGAACTGACTCCTTGCTCCATCAGTTTCTGGATTTTCTCTACAGCTGCTTGCTGCTCTTCATGCGATAAGGTTGGTAAATCATCGAACATAAGTGACTCCTTTACTGCGCACTGCCCTTTTATAAGATAGTTATAAAAGAAAATGCCCAACATAATAATATTGGGCAGATAGTAGTGGCTAATGTGCTGGAAGTATACTGTTAATTAAAACGCAAATGACCAATTCATCGATACACCTGCCGCATCAGGATTCGCGTAACTTGCTGCCACGTCCAACCTGAACAGATCACCCGGCGAAAATCCGATTCCCGCAGTGTAGGTATCTTCAAGGTTATTTTCTAAATCCACTCGATACCCACCACGTAACTGAATTTGGCCAAGTAGGTTAAATTCCGCCCCGACACGAAACATACGTGTGTCATCATCAAACCCTTTGAACCGAGTCTGTGTATTGAGATCAACATCCGTAGTTAAGGTGAAATAATGAGTTTCAAAAGCGCCACCTACTGTATATTGTGGCTTCAATTCATACACATATTGATAATTTAACACTGACGGAGTATACGCAGGGTAGCTTGATGGACCGGTAGTGGTAACAGTGACATTCTCTGTCACCAACTCTTGTGCAATTAAATTTTTACCTGCTAGCCCTAGCCTAAACGGTCCATAAAACCAAATAACGCCTACATCCAGATTAAATGCACTATCCGTGACTTTATCATCATCGTATTTATCTACGTCAAAGTCTTCGACCGTTGCGGTGTAGTTATAAGCCCCAAAGTATTGGTATTTTGGGGAGACACCTACCGTGAAATGCTGCCCCATAAAATCCACATATTTTGCCAGTGCAATTCCTACTTCACTAATCTGAAATCCTGTTAAGGTCACCGTGGAATCATAAATCGGCCTTATCTGGGTTTCCGTTGGGTCATCACCCGCTTTGCTGGTGGCTATGTGTGGAAGCGAAATCGCTTCAACATAACTTTGAGTAAACAGGCTGGCAGAAATGAATTTATTGGGGATTGCTATGGCACCTGCAATTCTCGCTTTAATTAAGAATCGGGAGCCATCCAAGTCTTGCAGTTGGTTTACGGCATTAGTTACCGCCACAGGATCAGTGGTGTCTAACCCTTTTATGGTATTTTGCATCCCATCGACTTTATCTCGCATATCATTGATGTCTTGATACTCAGCTCCGATCACGGGTAACAAAATACCAAAATCATCTTTTCTATTATAGATCGCTACCAGTGCCGGATTATAGAAAGCGCCAGCCAAGTAGCTTCCGCTTGCGGTTCCTGCCCCTCCCATCGCTTGCGTACGCGCATCGGCATTTGCAATATTGGGTGTGGTCAGAAGAGCTAAAGTTATTACGTTTCGAAAAAGTGTGCGATTCATACCGTTATCCATGGTGACTACTCTCATCTCAATAATGATAACGGCGATGAATATGAAAACTGAAGAGTTATTTAATAGCAACTAGATAGAAGTGCTGCTTTTTATTGCAGAATGTGACCTACTATCTCTCAGTAAAGAGTTCTGTACTCAGATCGATTGTTTTGGTTATGGTCTGTGTGTCGAGAATCGTGATACTGCCTTGCCAACGTCGATGCTTAAGTGAGACCGCCAATACATAACGGTCGTCAGGCAGTGTCATCTTAGGCAGTTCAATCGGGTAGTCACCTTCATACTGTTCTGTCCATACCTTATGAAATTTAGAGTCCTTGTTGGTATGTAAACTAAGATCTAAGGTTGGTAGTGGGCAATATTTATTCAACAACCCGCTTTTATAGGTCGTCCATTTCTGTTTTGAGCTCCACCTTACCAACTCTTTATTATGTGGTTCGGCCAATATGACCCATGTTTCCCATTCCAGTTTGGAATCCGAAACAACCTGAATTTTATAGAGCCCACTCTTTGCTCTAGTATTTAACGTTTCGGTTGTTGCACTATATTGATATTTGCTTTCAACGCCATCACTTCTATCAGGGCTGCTTTCATTAATTACTTCCACATCTGGCCAACGTATCAATCGAATGCGATCTAAGTCTTGGGGAGTATTCGCTCGTACAATCACTTTATGAGATAAGCGACCCGGACTTTGTATACTCTGACGTTCAATAGTCACACCGTCTAACCACTCTGGAATACCAATCTGTTTAAATGATCGTCCACAATCTAGTTCTATCACTGAATTAATTAATTTATCTAAATGCTGTTGTTGGCTTATTGATGGTAACTGTTGCCACACTTCAATGAGTGATTGAAATCCTCGTTGTGAATCACCTTCTAAAAACAACTTATGGGTATTAGTTAATGCGGTATTCTCAATAAACCAATGTTCCGCATGCACAGCTGGTGAAGCGGTTAGCATACATAAAGCAATTAACGCTGTTTTGACATTCAATCTATTCATACGATTACGCTTTCATCTTATAACCCACACCACGAAGTGTTTCGATATCTATATTGTTGATCTTCTGTCTAAGTTGCAAAATATGGGTATCAACCGTACGGGTCGTTGGAAAGTGGTTATATCCCCATACTTGATCCAGCAATTCGTCCCTAGTGAACACTTTACCCACATTACTGGCGAGAAAGAGTAGAAGATCAAACTCAGTTCGAGTTAACGATACTTGTTGCCCTGCATTAATCACTTCTCTTGTCGATGTATCAATAGTCAAGACACCCACAATGACTTGATTTGAATTGACTTGCTCTACACCATCAGGGTTACGTAGATGGGCACGTACTCTTGCTAATAACTCCGCTTCTGCAAAAGGTTTAGTCAGATAATCGTTAGCACCAGCGTCTAGGCCCGTTACTTTGTCACGTACTGAGATCAATGCAGTTAATAAAATAACAGGGGTATCTTTCAATGCTTTCCACTGTGCGAGAAACGATATTGAGTCCCCGTCTGGCAGTTGTCTATCTAGAATAACTAAATCTGCTTGTTCCCATAAAGCGGCCACATCTGCTGCTTTATCAGCATGCAGACAGTGATAACCCGCTTGTTCAAGACTGACAATCAGTCCTTCCGCTAAATTACGGTCATCTTCAACTAATAGTAGTGTCGGTTTCACACGGTACCTCCAAAATAAATGATGTAGGTGGACCTTGTAATTTCAAGGTCCCACCCATTCGTTTGACCATAGAATCAACAATCGTTAATCCTAATCCCAAACCACTTTGACTCACAAAGGGTTTGCGCAATCTGTTCCAATCTTTTGCTGTTAAAATCCCGTCATCATTCACATTCACTTTCATGCTTTTACTGCTTATTGTCACTTTGAGCTCAACGGGGCCAACCCCATATTTACAAGCATTGTTAACTAAGTTATCTATACAGTTTCCTAACCAGTAGATGTTGACTTTAACTGCTGAGTCATAATTAAGCGTAAAAATCACCCGAGTTGTATTCTCTTCAAATCGATAACTTAACCAGTCATTAACGGAAGGGATCCATTCAGTTGCTAAGTGTTGATTGCCCGATTGAAGGTAGTCTTTACTCGCTTCAGCCAGTTGTCGTAACCGTCTTGAGTCTTCGCATAAACGCCTAAATTCGTCATAGACACTTTCCGGTAAACGTTCAAACTCTCGACGAAAACCTTCAACAGTTAAACTTAAACTGGCGATAGGTGTTCTAAGCTCATGAGTAAGAATCTGCAACACCAACATACGATCTTTAAGATCCCTTCTGCGACTACGCCAGCGGGTAAAGCTCCATCCACAAATCAGAGATATGTTGATAATCACTAAACCTAGAATACTGTAATAGATAACCTTAGAGTCGCTTTTAACATCCCAACAAACATTACCTGTTCTTACATAACAGTGTGCTGTCATTCTTGAAAGAGTAAAAGACAAGCCCGTCTCTTCCAATTTATTTCGCCACAGTGCTGAATGGTAAACATCATACTTATTGCCATTTCGTAGCCATAACTCATCATCACTAACGAAGGTATCTGCACCGGAGATCAAAGCAGAGATCGCATCTGGCTTCATTCTCTGCAGGCGTCCAAGGATGGTGTTAGCCGCCGCCCATCCACGCTCCTTTATATGCATGTAAGGAGTCAACTCTTGTTCACGGCTCGGAAATTTCTCTATATACCTTGCCGCATAAGTTCCCCCTCCAGGATGGATCATACCCGAACGAATGAACCACTTTGTATGCAACTTTGTGTTATTACACATAGCTCGAGTAAATACCAAAGGATCAGTAACCAAAGGACTCACAGGCCAAGGTCCTTTACATATTTTGGCCGCTAGGTAGAGCTGTTTAATGTATTTAAAAGGGTAACTTGACGTCTGAGGTAGCATGGTATCAGGCGTTAACAGTGAGGTAGGGAAATCCCCTTGAATAAGGCGAATGTCATAAGATACCGTTGAGGTGGATTGATTAAACCGATCTCTAAACTGCTCAATTTTCTGAGGGAGAGTGTCCGCTGTAACCGGTAAGACGAACAGCAGTATCAATAACGCAAAAATGCCTCTAAATAGCAAGGGTATGTACATCCATAATTTTATTGTTCTGCATGCGGTTAATAAATAACCTATTGAATAATTAGGTGTTTAGAATAACCTAAATTCTACTTCCAATTCTAATTTGAACCTAATTCAATGAATCGATATCAATTATTTGTATTGTATCAAATAATTATTCTTATTAATGAGACATTATAAACGAATTGATTTTGGGTTAGCCTTCATTTTAAACAATAAAAAAAGGGAGCMAAACGGCTCCCTATTAGTACAAGTATAGTGCTATAAGTGTTTAGCGATATCTAAACAGGACTCTTTCGCGTCACCAAATAACATTTGCGAGTTCTCTTTGAAGAACAATGGGTTTTGTACCCCCGCATAACCTGGGTTCATTGAGCGTTTAAACACAATCACGTTTTTCGCGTGCCATACTTCAAGTACTGGCATTCCAGCAATTGGGCTGTTTGGATCATCAAGTGCAGCGGGATTAACCGTATCATTTGCTCCGATAACCAATACGGTATCTGTTTGAGCAAAGTCATCGTTAATCTCATCCATTTCAAGCACAATGTCGTAAGGTACTTTTGCTTCAGCAAGTAATACGTTCATGTGGCCAGGTAGACGCCCCGCAACAGGGTGAATACCAAAACGGACTTCAATACCCATAGCGCGTAGTTTTTCAGTAATTTCATACACTGGGTATTGCGCCTGTGCGACTGCCATTCCGTATCCCGGAGTGATAACCACAGACTTTGACTCTTTCAGCATTTCAGCAACGTCTTCAGCATTAATCTCACGATGTTCACCCTGCTCTTCATCAGAGTCAGAAATAACCACGTCAGTACCGAATCCACCAGCAATTACACTAATGAATGAGCGATTCATCGCCTTACACATGATATACGAAAGAATCGCACCAGAAGATCCGACTAACGCACCTGTGACAATCAGAAGATCGTTGGCTAGCATGAAACCTGCTGCTGCTGCTGCCCAACCTGAGTAAGAGTTCAGCATTGATACCACTACAGGCATATCCGCACCACCGATAGATGACACAAGGTGGTAACCAAATGCTAGAGCAATCAATGTCATCACAACAAGCGCGAACATGTTTCCTTCACTGTTCACGAAGTTGATCATCAGTAAGATTGAAACAACAATCGCCAATAAATTCAGTTTATGGCGATGAGGCAGCATTAACGCACTTGAACTGACTAATCCTCGTAATTTACAAAATGCAACGATAGAACCAGTGAAGGTCACTGCGCCGATGAAGACACCTAAGAAAACCTCAACTAAGTGAATGTTCAGCATCGCCCCAACTAAAACACCATGATCAAGGTATGAGTTATAGGCAACCAAAACAGCCGCTAAACCTACAAAGCTATGGAGAATAGCTACCAGTTCAGGCATCTCCGTCATTTCTACACGTTTCGCGTAGTAAATCCCGATAACTGCACCGATGATCATCGCAACGATCACCCATGCAGTACCTGCTGATTCTGGGCCAAAGATCGTGGCAATAAGTGCTATTGCCATACCTACGATACCGTAGTAGTTACCCGTTCTAGCTGTATCTTGCTTAGATAATCCCGCCAAACTCATGATAAATAGAACGGCAGCAACGATATAAGCTGCTTGTACTAATCCTGCAGACATGTGTTACTCCTTTAGTTTTTACGGAACATTTCAAGCATACGTTTGGTTACGGTAAAGCCACCAAATATATTGATACTTGCAATTAATACAGCAAAGAATGCTAAGAAAGAGACTAAACCATTTCCTTGGCCTACCTGTAGCAGAGCACCAACAACAATGATTCCAGAAATCGCATTAGTTACCGACATCAATGGTGTATGCAGTGAGTGGCTCACATTCCATACCACGTAATACCCTACGACGCACGCTAGTACAAATACGGTAAAATGTGATAAGAACTCGGCAGGAGCAACACTTGCTACCCAACCAAACCCAGCGATTGCTGCTGCTATAAAACCAAACTTCTTAACGGGTGATGTTGGCTCTTCGACTTTAGGTTCCGGTTTTTTAATCGCTTCCGCTTTCACTTGTGGTTGAGCTGACACTTGGATTGGTGGAGCCGGCCACGTCACTTCCCCCTCTTTCACGACAGTAACGCCACGTAATACCACATCGTCAAAATCGATGTTGATATTGCCGTCTTTCTCTTTGCAAAGCAGCTTCAACAAGTTAACTAAGTTTGTTCCATACAGTTGTGAAGACTGAGTGGGTAGACGACCGACCATGTCGGTATAACCGATGATCTTCACACCGTTATCTGTTGTGATAACTTTGTCTGCCACGGTATAAGCACAGTTACCGCCATTGGCAGCAGCCAGATCGACAATGACACTTCCCGACTTCATTGAATCAACCATCTCTTTGGTGATTAATTTTGGAGCTGGGCGGCCAGGGATCAACGCGGTTGTGATAATAATATCAACGTCTTTGGCTTGTTCTGCATAGAGCTCTTCTGCTTTCTTGTTGAAATCATCAGACATCTCTTTGGCGTAACCATCACCAGCGCTGGTATCCTCTTTGAAATCCACTTCAAGGAAATCAGCACCCATGCTTTGTACTTGTTCTTTTACTTCTGGACGAACATCAAAAGCACGAACAATCGCACCAAGACTTCCGGCAGCACCAATAGCGGCTAAACCAGCAACACCTGCTCCAGCAACCAATACTTTGGCTGGTGGCACTTTACCTGCAGCAGTGATTTGCCCGGTAAAGAAACGACCAAATTCATGTGCAGCTTCAACGACAGCGCGGTAACCCGCTATGTTCGCCATTGAACTTAATGCATCTAGAGCTTGAGCTCGTGAAATACGTGGAACTGAGTCCATGGCTAGAACGTTAATTTTCTTTGTAGCCAATTTCTCAAGCAGTGCTTCATTTTGCGCGGGCCAAATGAAACTTACGATACTGGCTCCCTCTTGAATCAAATCAAATTCATCAACATTGTTGGTTGGATTAATTTGAGGCGCATTAACCTTTAAAATAATGTTCGACAGCCAAACGTCTTCAGCTGAAACGACGCTTGCCCCTGCTTTTTCAAATGCAGCATCATCAAAGCTGGCTAGAATGCCTGCGCCTGTTTCTATCGAGACTGTAAATCCGAGTTTAAGTAACTGCTCAACGGTTTTTGGAGTAGCAGCAACACGGGTTTCCCCCGCGAGACTCTCTTTTGGTACACCAATCTGCATAGTAATTCCTTGGCTAATAACAAAGTGATAGGTACTTTTTATCTAACGAACAGCGATACTTCAAGCGTTTTGTAATAAAAGTACCAAAATAAACGACGAATTGTATGATATTCGTTCAAAAAAGATAAAAAGGAAGTAATTTTACATCACAAATTAAGTAACAAATGTTAAATCACTGTTTTAACAATCGATTAGGTAATTAAGTGATCACTCAAACATTTTGTCCCCTGTTTGATCAATGAACATTTGAGATTTTGATAACATGATCTTATTGGCATCTCCTTCTGAGGAGACGACATCGGAACGAATAAATCGATGTGTTTTCAGCTCTTGATTGATCGTTTTTGTTATCGAACCTGAAATGCGATATTGCCCCCCTTCCTCAGTTGCCTGCGGATAGATCAAATACCCTTTATATTCGGTGGGTTCAACTGTCGTTTGTTGTGATGGTTTAGACGAACGTCCAAACAGCTTTGAAAGAAATCCCACGACCATACCTATAAATGATTATAATGAGTAGCAACATTATAAGGAATAGTGAATAATTTCCCAGTGAAATGTCTTCAATTTGACTGTTTTTCAATCACGTGGCAGAGAATTGCAAACCAAAACTCACAAAGTGACATTGGTTTGCAGTGTTTACATCTATCGAGTAGAGGTTTATGAAAGGGATACTTCAACACTGGCAGTAACGGTCGATGAGCAAGCCAATACAAATCCTTGTTCAATTTCATCTGCTGTTAGTGTCTCTTGACTGCTTGACTGAACCGTTCCTACCGCCACTTTACATTTACAGGAACCACAAACACCGCTGCGACAAGCAGCAATAACGGGTATCCCCCCTTTTTCTAATGCGTCAATGAGCAGTGTCCCTTTACCTGCCTTCATTTCGAATCCAAAATCTGGTACTGAAATGTTGACGGATTCATCTGTATGCTCTTTTCCCTTAACGTCATTAACTGGTTCTGCAGGGCTAAAACTCTCTTCAAAAAAATGATTCATATCGAAGTCACTACTCTGAATATACCCTTTTACATCTTTCATAAACTGAACAGGCCCACATAAGAACACCGTTGATTGTTGTAAATCAGGGCACAACTCTTGTAGTGTCTCTTTATTTATCTTGCCTTCTCTATACTCTGTACCTTCCGCGTTTTTTAATAATAAACTAGCTTGAAAATTTCTGTTGTCTTTAGAGAAGCTTTTAAGTTGTTCTGCGAAGATGATGGATGTTTTATTGCGTGCAATATGCACAAAGTTAATATCAACATCTGCTTTGTTTTCTAACCACTGTTTTGCCATCGACATGACAGGGGTAATACCACACCCCGCACTGATTAAAGTGACTTTATCCCGGTATTGGCAGTCAGTACTATTAAATGAACCCTCTGGCCCCAATGAAGTTACCGCGTCACCAACTGTAAGCTGATCGATAAGATAGTTTGATACTTTTCCGCCATCAACACGTTTTATTGTAAGCTCTGCGTAATGTGTATTAGGTATAGAGCTAAGAGAATAAGCTCGGTATTCAAGCTTACCTTCAATTTCAACACCAATAGTCAAAAATTGCCCCGGTTTAAATTCGAATTTGCGTGTACTCTTTTTCGCTACGTTCACTTCAAATCTAAAAGTAACGGTATCAACAGTCTCATTCCATCTTGCAACACACACTAACGTTTCCGTCGATGGATCCCACGTTTTAATCGCTGTCATTGTTTGCCTTTATGCATTTCAGATAATTAAAAAAGCCCAGCGATACACCACTGGGCTTGATATTGATTATTTACCTAAGATGATCTTAAGATCTTCTTCAGGCGTAGAGATCGATTTCATATCGAATTTCTCTTGCATAATCGCCAGTAAATTATCGGTTAAAAATGCGGGAGCTGTTGGGCCGGTGTAAATGCCTTTAATGCCCAGTGCAAACAATGTAAGCAGAACCACAATCGCTTTTTGTTCAAACCAAGAGAGTACCAGTGTCAAAGGTAACTCGTTAACACCACAATCAAACTCTTTTGACAGAGCGAGTGCTAATTGGATCGCTGAATATGAGTCATTACACTGACCCACATCGAGAAGACGTGGAATGCCATTGATATCACCGAACTCATTTTTGTTGAAACGGAACTTGCCACATGCCAACGTTAAAATAACCGTGTCGTCTGGAACTTGTGCGGTGAAGTCTGTGTAGTAACTACGCTCAGATTTGTCGCCGTCACAACCGCCGACTAAGAAGAAGTGCTTGATGTCACCGGACTTAACATTTTCGATAACAGCAGGCGCTGCTTCCATCAATGCATTACGACCAAATCCAACAGTGATCATCTGCTCAATTTCATTATGCTTAAAGCCTTCATGTGCTAATGCACAGTCAATCACTTCGCTGAAATCATCGCCCTCTATGTGAACCACTCCAGGCCAACCAACAATACTGCGAGTAAAGATACGATCCGCGTATTGGCCAACGTTTGGATTGATCAGACAATTTGATGTCATCACGATCGCGCCAGGGAAGTTAGCAAACTCTTTCTGCTGATTCTGCCAAGCGCTGCCGTAATTACCAACTAAGTGTGGATACTTGTTTAGCTCTGGATAGCCATGTGCTGGAAGCATCTCACCATTGGTGTAAACATTGATGCCTTTACCTTCTGTCTGCTGCAGAATCTTTTCTAAATCATGAAGATCATGCCCAGAGACCAATATACACTTACCAGATACCGTTTTAACATTAACGGCTGTTGGTGTTGGATGACCGTAGGTATCGGTTTCACCGTGGTCAAGCATCTCCATAACACGGTAGTTCATCATGCCAATCTGCATTGACGTTTCAAGCAGTAGGTTAAGATCGGTAGGATCCGTTCCTAATAGACTCATGATTTGATGGTATTCAGCGTATATCTCAACGTTGGTTTGGCCTAATACACTGGCGTGTTCCATATAAGCTGCTGCGCCTTTCAATCCATATAGGCATAATAAGCGTAATCCAATCACATCTTCACTAATGGTTTCGTAACCGCGGTTAACTGCAGCTTGCGGTGCAATTGCTACGATCTCTTCAGCCGTTGCTGGTAGTTCAAATTTTGCTGCTTCTGATAGCGGTGGCAGCGCGAAGTCTGAAACTAATGCCGCTGTGACCACTTTATCTCTAAGACGATTTTTATACTCTTCAGCGAGTTGTGCAAAAGCGACAATTTTTTCAGGAACGAAGTTTACGTTAGTCAATGTTGAGAAGAAGGCTTTTGGCGCCCACTGATCAATTTCGTTATCAGCAACATTCAATTTATGCGCTAACTCAGCCCAAAAAGAGACTCCTTGCAAATTGTAAACCAGTACATCTTGCAGGTCAGAGACCTCTGAGGTTTTACCGCACATACCTTGTGTATAAGAACACCCTTTAGATACAGGGGTTTGAATGGTTTGCTCACATTGAATACAGAACATATTGACTCCAGTTATTATGTGGTCTGAGAGACCCTCTTAAAATGATCATCTAATCTGACGATAACCATTAAAAGCACAAACCATGCCAAACTGTAACTCATTGTATTATATCACTTTAATTTAAATAACCCACACAAGACCGATGTAATAAAGACATCTCACGMTGTCTTTATTACAACGCATATCGCATAACTCATTGAATTAAAACATTTTATTAACACATAAAGTTGATTTAGATCAAACTTTAACCCCTAGCTTTTTGCCCATCTTATACAGATTTCCACGATCCATCTTTAAAAAATCGGCGGCTTTTGCCCACACACCGTCTGATTTCTTAAGGCCATGTTCAATAAGCTGCTTTTGATACTGCTCCACCGCCTCTCTCATTACAATTGGATGCTCTGGAAGTGAGTTGGAACTGCTGTGACTCCCTCTTGTTTGAAGGCTATTGACGCCTAAGTGTTGGTCAGTGATCACCGCTTGTTGCTCTTGAATCGTTCTTAACGCCGCTCGCATTAAGGTATGCTCTAACTCTCGAACATTACCCACCCACCGCTGATCTTCTAAGTATTGCAATGCTCGAGGATGCACATGGAGTTTAGTAATATTAAATTGAAGTTTCACTTTGTCGAGAATATGCCCGGTTAATACAGCAATATCACCCTCTCGTTCCCGCAGTGGAGGAACATGGATAGGAAACACATTCAGGCGGTGAAATAGATCACTTCTAAAGCGCCCTTCACCCACTTCAAGCTCTAAATCTCGGTTAGTGGCGGCAATAATACGAACGTCGATAAATAGATTCTTATCAGCACCAACACGTTGCACTTCTCCTTGTTGAATCACACGCAGTAGTTTCGCTTGTAACAACAGCGGTAATTCACCAATTTCATCCAAGAAGATGGTGCCACTGTCTGCAAGTTCAAATTTTCCGGCTCGGTGGCTATTCGCGCCAGTAAATGCTCCTTTTACATGACCAAACAGCTCACTCTCAGCGATCGATTCTGGTAATGCGGCACAGTTTACGTACACCATTGGCTTATCGCTT
This sequence comes from Aliivibrio kagoshimensis, assembly GCF_050337105.1. Classification (NCBI taxonomy): domain Bacteria; kingdom Pseudomonadati; phylum Pseudomonadota; class Gammaproteobacteria; order Vibrionales; family Vibrionaceae; genus Aliivibrio; species Aliivibrio kagoshimensis. Next base: position 21,740 of record NZ_JAKJSQ010000033.1, on the reverse strand, counting down.
CGTTGTGACTGTGCATGCAGTTCGTGCGCCACCAGTTCTTTACCAGTACCGGTTTCACCACTGATCAATACAGCATAATTTGAGTGAGCCACCATCTTAATATTATCTCGAAGGCGCTGAATCTCTGGGCTAATCCCAACCAGCTGTCCACCTTTTGTTCTCGCTTCTTCAATTAGTAATTTATTGATATTTTGATGTTTTTTGTTCGAACGTTTGAGTGCTTCCACCATGGTAATATTTCTTATCGTCGCCGCTGCCAGTGCCGCGAATGTTTCTACCGTGATATCATCAATTTGATCAAAGGCCCCTACCGTCATGGCGTCTAAAGTTAATACACCGACTAAACTATCCTCTACATAGAGACTGCATCCCATACAATCATGCACATCAATAGAGCTATTGGGGTCATCTTTTAAAAACCCATCGAATGGGTCAGGTAATTCCGACGATGCTGGAAACCTAAGCGGCGTGGTACAGCCTAAAATCGCTTTTAACCTCGGGTGATTATCTGGATAGAACTTTTTACCTAATACTTCTTCAGATAAACCACTCACGGCAACAGGCTGTAAGAAGCCCATTTCATCCATTATAAATAAAGCACTTGCTTCACAGGGTAGAACACGATTGAGTGCGGCGATTAACCGTTGGTAGTGATGGCCCGAAGGGAGGCTTGAACTCAAATCTAAAGCGATTTGCAACAGTACTTGATTAATGGATGGTTGCACCTTAACTCCTAGAACATTAGTTGATACACACAGTATACTCGATGTAAATAGTACATCAAACGCCTTTCTTTACAATCATTCCATAAACATTTATACCAAAAATCAAACGGTTACAAACTGGCGCATTTTTTGCTATATTCTATTCATATTCAAGGAGTACTATTTTTATGATCAACATTACCGACCGCAAAACTGAAGACAAAATCCCCCCCCTACTTAGATTGGCTTTTCGCCCATTTTTCCTTCTAGGTTCTCTCTATTCAATCATCGCTGTGGTGATTTGGGTCTATGCATTTGGCCATGGTCAACCGAGCAGCCTTTCTGTTCCCGCTTTATGGTGGCATGTCCATGAGATGTTTTTCGGATTTGCGATGGCGATTGTGGTTGGTTTTTTATTAACGGCGGTTCAAAATTGGACCGGGATAAAGGGAACCAATAACCGTTGGCTTGGATTACTCGTTTTGCTTTGGCTATTACCAAGAGTGCTATTTTGGACCACTACGCCTGTCTGGCTTGTCTCTATCGTAGAGTCTCTCTTTCTCGCTGCGTCAGCTTATGCGGTTGGATACCGCGTTATTAAAAGCAAAAAATGGAAAAACATCATTTTTGTTGGTTTCTTTATTCTTGCAATTGTTGCCAACTTTGCTAGTTACGCCACCATCAAAGGCATGCCTCCTTTTCCATCTTCTGCAGTATGGCAAGCGATGATCTGGTGGTTTGTTCTGTTGTTATCAGTAATGGGGGCTCGTGTTATCCCGTTCTTTACTGCCCGCAAGTTTAATTTCGAGAAAGCACCTACATTAATTTGGTTAGATGTGTTCGCGAATCTTCCTCTTCTGTTGCTGTTTATTTTAAGCTTCTTCCCAATTGCTTCAGCACAACTTGCCGCTCCATTAATGATTGTTGCAGGTATTGCTCAATTGGTGAGAATGGCAAGATGGAAGCCGCAGTTAACCTTAAGTGAACCTCTTGTTTGGTCTCTGCACGCTGCTTATCTCTGTATTCCAATTGGCCTAATTGTCACAGGAATCAGCAATGACCCGTTTCTCGACCATTCAATACTTCACTTGTTTGCTATTGGCAGTATCGCAGGTTTGATCTTAGCCATGATCACTCGTGTCACCATGGGTCATACTGGACATGAGATTTATAAAGGACCAAGAATGTGGCCTGCCTTCTTGATCCTTTTTTGTGGTGCCTTGATAAGAAGTTTCGGTGTGGCGTTTTTCCCTGAGCATATGACGATTCTCATTAGTATTACTGCCCTGTGTTGGACTGTTAGCTTCGGTCTATTCTTGTTCTATTTTGCTCCGATGTTATGTAAACCCCGTATAGATGGTAACCCTGGTTAACCGCCTATAGTGATCTGGCACCAGCAGTAAGTCATTGTCTTACTGCTTTTTTTTATTTTTATTTTTTTTATACCCCAACCAACATGATGTGCCTTAAAAACATGCTACTATACCGCACGTAAACCCCTAACGTGACGGTAACCAATGTATCATATTAAACAGACACTTTTGAATTTTGCTGTAATATCATTTGCTCTGCTCTTTGCATGGAATAGCTATGCTGTCGATTCCCAACTCTCACCTTCAAATCGTGAAGTGATACGTGTTGGCTTTCCAAGCAAGTTTATTGAGCCATTAGCCATCACAGATGACAATGGGGAAATTGTTGGTTTATTACCCTCACTTTTTAAACGCTATGCACAACAAGCTGGATATGAGGTAGAAATTTACTCCTACCCGACGTTCAGTTTGGTCATGCAAGCGTATAAAATGGGTGAGCTCGATGTAATGATCGGTGTAACCGCTACGTTAGAACGTGAATCGTATATGACCTTTTCGGAATCCATTCTCGCGATTCGTAGGGCCGTCATTAGTCAGACACCACTCAATAGTTATAAAGAGTTAAAAGGCAAAACCGTCGCCACTATTGAAGGCTTTGCAGATAAAGAGTTTTTAAAACACATTCTTCCTGGGACAGACTCTCTTACGGTGCCCAGCAACCGTGAAGCGATTCGCTCCATTTCGTTAGGCATGGCAGATGCTCAAATCGGTGATGGTGTAATGCTCTATGAGCACTATAAAAACAGCCACCTTCAAGAGCAAGTTAACATCTATCTGCTCGATGATCTTCCAGTAGATACACTCTATATCGGTGTTCGGAAATCTAATCACGTCATGCTAGAGCGCTTAAATAAAGCGATTCGTGAAGTGAACGAGATGCCCGAATATGAGCGAATTTTACGTAAGTGGTTGGATGAAAGACAGCGTGAATTTGTGAGAAAGATATCGGTTCTACACCTATCAACAAAAGAGCAAGAGTGGATAAACACAAACCCCATAGTTCATATCGGGGTGGCGGCGGATTGGGCACCAGTTGAGATTGTAGATAGTGAAGGTTATAAAGGCATTGCTGCTGACGTGTTAGATGAAGTTAGCTCGTTAACAGGCTTAAAATTTATCCCTAAGAATCGTCAAACACATCAACAGACCTACAGCGCCTTTTTAGACGGTGAGTATGACATGATGTCATCCATCTCCCCAAGTGCACAACGTCGCAACCAGATGAGTTTAAGCCAACCCTTTATGCGTGAGCCTTGGGTTCTTCTTGGCCGTGTGGGTGAGTGGAAGTCCGAGCTATCAAATGACCTTTCAAACCAGCATACATTAGGCATTTTATCTGCGACTTACGGTGAAAGTATGGCACTAGAGTATTGCTCAGGGTGTACCATTAAAAGTTATGATCACATCGAGGATCTTCTTCAAGCCGTTGATGAGCAACAGATCGATGTCGCCATCAGCTCACTATTGATCTCCTCTCCTTATATTCAAGGTCAATATGCCGGCATAATCAAAGTTATCAACTCGATTAATGAACGCTCGTTTATCCCTGTTGGGTTTGCGTTTCTTAAAGAGGATCAGATTTTACTGGATATCATTAACAAAGCCATTTCAGTTATTCCACCAGCTCGTTTGAAAGATATTGAGAAAAAATGGATACAGACCTCATACAATACTGGGGTACAGGTTACGCAAGTGATCGCTTGGATCGTCGCCATCGCAACCATCAGTCTTATTCTTATCTGCTGGGTATTTTATTGGAACCGACGTCTGCAAAAAGAGGTAGAACAGCGGACATTAATCGAAGACCAACTCAAACAACGTGTTAAGTTCGAACGGTCACTGCTAGATGCTATCCCGTTCCCTATTTTAGTTCGTGATAAAAATGGTCACATGCTCACTTCAAATACCGCGGCTGTCCAGCTGAAAGCGGAAAACACAACCGAAATTGAGCTGCATAATATTGCGCACCTCCCAAGTATTGAAACCATTTTTGAAGACGATATCGACGATGAGAAGATATTTAATGGAGAAATATTACCTCGCATGGAGAAACAGATTGAACTGCATAACACAGTCAAACATTTCTCTTATTGGAAGTGTCCTTATCACACTTCAGAAAGCAGCCAGGTTGATGGCGTAGTGACCATCGTCAATGACGTCACTGAACTTCGTAACGCCGAACTTCGAACTAGAGAAGCCGAGAAGCGAGTGAATGAACTCGCAAATAATGTCAATGGTGTTGTGATTCAGCTGATTCAAAGCAAATCGAACCTAAGCGATATTAATTTTACTTTTGTCAGTGCCAGTATTATCGATTTTGTCGGCATCAGTCGACAAGAGTTAATGGCTGATCATCGTAAATTCCTCAGTCTGTTAGATAAAGAACACCAACGCATCTTTATTCAAAAATCACGCACCGCTGCCAAAGTTGGTCTGCAATCTGATGAGATTCGCATCAATTTCGCTGGTGAAGACAAATGGTTGCAGATTCAGAGCCGAGTTCACGATAACTGTGATACCTACACGTGGAATACAGTACTGACTGATATCACTGAATTGAAAAAGCAACAACGTGAACTCGAAATTGCCAAAACCAATGCTATTGCTGCGACGGAAGCCAAGTCTCGATTCCTAGCCAATATGAGCCACGAGATCCGTACTCCAATTGGCGGCATTGTTAGTCTACTGGAAATATTACAGCAATATCCGATGCAAGAAGAGGTGGTAAATATCCATGCAAGCTTGACCAAATCATCGGATAATTTACTTCACATTGTTAATGACATTTTAGATTTCTCAAAAATTGAAGCGGGTAAGCTTGAGGTATCACCCGTACCGATTGATCTGCACTCGTTACTCTCACGTACCATCCAAACTCATGCTCCCCACGCTCATGGAAAGGGGCTACTTTGTGAGTATTGGTTAGATCCTAAAGTTGCTTCAATCATCGAGGCGGATGATGTTAGGCTCGGCCAGATCTTCAATAACTTCATGAACAACGCCGTTAAGTTTACCGACACTGGCAAGGTACGTTTCTCTATTGAATTTGTCTCTCAGCAAGATGATATCCAAACTATTCGGTTCAATATTAGTGATACCGGTGTGGGCATCAGTCAAGGCGCCATTAATAAACTGTTTAAACCTTTTGTTCAAGCCGACGAAAGCACCAGCAGAAAGTTTGGCGGCACCGGTTTAGGTTTATCTATCTCCCACCAGTTTGTGGAGATAATGGGCGGTGAAATTAACGTTCAGAGTGAGTTAGGGCAAGGATCCACCTTCAGTGTCATCCTACCTTTTAGAGTGATTGAATCGTTCGTAGCCCCGATCAATGCAAATAGAAAATGTTTAATGGTGGGTGACTTCATTCAGCAGCCAGATCTCATCGCTTATCTTCAAGCGCAAAAATCATCAATCTTGAATAGAACTTTTGATAACAAAGAGCTGATGATGCAGTCTGCAGTGGGTAACAACATACACCTTTTATTTTTAAGTCGCGACGATTACAAAAGATTAAACCTAGACCATCAATGGCTTTCTGCTCACTTACCCGAGATCTCTATCATTATATTAGAGAAGAGTTCTCTCCTCTCTCCTGAACCCTATGATCATAATTGGATGATATCTGTGAACCCATTAGTTCCAGAGCATCTACAGCTATGTCTCAACAACCCAAACATGGCTAACGATGATCGAAAAACCTATCAACCTACATCGTTACAGATAGACAAGGTACAGACCAGAGAAGAGGCTCAGCGTGATAATCGCATTATTCTGGTTGCAGAAGATCACCCTATCAATAGACAAGTTATCAACACCCAGTTGACCAAGTTAGGCTACCACTGTGACATCGTTAATGACGGTGTAGAAGCGTTTAATGCACTCAATGAGAAGCAGTATGGCCTATTACTTACTGATTGCCACATGCCGGAGATGGATGGGTATGAGCTAACCCGAAAAGTTCGTTCTATGGAGCGCTCTACCTTCTCTGATTCCATCCCGATTGTGGCATTGACCGCAAATGCCATTGTTGGAGAGAGTGAAAAATGTATCGAATTGGGGATGTCTGATTTCTTGTCTAAACCAATCGCGATGGAAAAGCTGCGAGATACCCTTGTAAAATGGCTACCAGAGTGCACCACGCCCGCCAATGATGAGCTCGATTTCGCCGAATTTGATTTGACCGTGGAGCAATTAACTAGCATTACCAGTGAACACACTGAGGTTTCAGCTAAAAACTCCATTATTAGCTTAGATAAACTGGTCGAACTCTTTGGAGATGTGGAGACAGCCACCAGCATAACCAGTGATTTTATCACCAGTCAGAAGTGTGATCTTGCAGAGTTGCTTATTGCTCTCCGTAGCGATAACCACGCATCAGTACGAGAGATCACGCATCGAATGAAAGGAGCGGCATTAATGCTAGATGTAGATCATTTAGCAAATTCCCTGTCAGATTTTGAACACTCGGCAATGCTTGGACACACGGACAAGTACACTCAATATTTTGATGATGTCGAACAGTTTATCACTCAATTAGAGCTAGTGTAATTGACTATCAAACAGTACTTATAAGGTTGTAATTATATATGCCTAAACAACTTCTTGTCGTTGAAGACCATGATTTTCAACGTAGGACTATTCTCTCATTACTTAACATGCTCCCAGGGCTTGATGCCTACGGAATCAGTAATGCTGAAGATGCACTTCAAATGATTAAATGCAACGCGCCTGATGTCATTATTTGTGACCTGAATATGCCTGGATTGGATGGTATTTCATTACTACGTATATTGGGGGAGTCGAACTACTCTGGCGAAGTCATCATTTCGAGTGCTGTTGATGACGTAGTATTAAAAGCGTCAGGACGTATGTGTGAAGCGTACAATATGAAGTTATTAGGTGCACTTAACAAGCCCATTAGCAAACAATCATTACAAGCGCTGCTGTATAATGAAGGTCAACTTAAAAGCGTACCGGCCCCAACACATTCCTTTGATAAAAAATCGATCGTTGAGGGGCTCAATCTGAACCAGTTTATCCTTCACTATCAACCCCAAATCAAACTACGAACAGGAGAGTGGGTTCAAAGTGAAGCATTAATTCGTTGGCAGCACCCTGAATACGGTTTGCAATTTCCAGGTAGCTTTCTTCCCGAACTGACCCATTTTGGTCTCGGCACTCAGTTAACAAAATTCATTATTGAACAAGTGATCAATGATAAGCCGATGTTTGGCCACCGCAGTGTCGCCATCAACATTGGCTCCAAAGAGCTGTTAGATCAAGCGTTTATTGACTATGTCATCGCCCTATTGGATGAACACCCAACACTGGTCGATTACATCAAGTTCGAATTAACCGAAACCGACATTATTGAGAATATTGGCTTTACTCTGTGTTCGGCCATTAGGCTCTGTATGCGTGGTTTTGAACTCTCAATTGATGATTTTGGCACGGGCTATTCATCGATGATGCTTCTCGATGACATGCCTTTTAGTGAATTAAAAATTGACCTCAGTTTCGTTCAAAAAATGTTGACGAATAAACGTTCAAATTCCATCGTCGAAGCCAGCCTCTTTTTAGCCGATAAACTCAACATGATGACGGTCGCAGAAGGTATTGAAGACTTCGCAACATTAAAGCACCTCGCACAAATCAGTGACGGATTAGGCCAAGGCTATTTTATTAGTAAGCCAATATCCGTGGATTTGCTCAATACTTGGCATAAACAGTGGCAGCAGAGGTGGTACCCCACTATGCATGAGAGTAAAGCAATAAGGTAGTATTTTACAGATATCTTTACTTTTTCATCCTAATTTAACGTTTAATCAGGTTTAACAATATTATGCAAATTAAAGACATGCGTGTTTTACTTATCGATGATTGCAAATTAATACTCAGGACTAGCTGCGTCATTCTTAAAAAAATTGGATTTTTACCTCACAATATTGATACGGCAAATAACGCCAGTATTGCGCTATCTATCTGTAAAAATAGACACATTGACATCTTAGTGGTTGATTACAACCTTGGTGAGAGCATGAACGGTTTACAGACACTAGAGCGCTTTCGGTATTTAGGATTGCTTGACCATAATCCCATGATTTTTGTGGTCACGGCTGATAACTCTATCTCAGTACTTAGTGGTTTTTCTGACTTTAATCCTAATGGATTCTTGCTGAAGCCATTGAGGGGTAATAACCTCCATGATGCCATCTCCAGCAGTATTGTTGATCGTAAATTCGAAAAAAGTGTTATGGATAGCTTCCTCAGCTCTAACCTTGGTACCGCACTTAAGCTATTGCCTTCAGCCCCAACCAATAAGGCACACAATAATGCCATCACCAACCTTTGTGTTTTTTTAAGGAAGAAGGGCCATAACGACATCGCTTTAAAAATGTTAAACAAGTTTTTTGATAAGAGCCCATCGCTGAATGCCATCCACTTAAAAATCGAGGTGCTGATCACTTTAAAACAGTTTGATGAAGCAGAAAAAATCATTACTCCATTACTAGCAAAATTCCCTAACTCCACAAAGCTTAAAGAGTTACACTGCCAAATATTGCTTCACAATGGTCAGTATACCTTAGCTTTTGAACTTTTGAGCCATATTTATAAACACGCTACTTACTTAATATCAAGGCTCTATTCTATGGTCTTAATTGGCACTTTTTTTCCGTCAGTCGATATGGGGGAGAGAGCCATTCCAACCATATTTACACGCATAAAGGCCTCTCAATGGCAACGTCCGGAAGTCTTCACTCTGCTTATTTGGATGTTTACACTTCAACCAAAACGTTTCAATCAGAAGTTGGTATTGCCGCTATCTCAGATTAATCCGCTCGCCCCTAAATTTAGAGAGCTGGCCAAAATCTACCTTTTATCAAGAAGCCCTGATAATAAAAGTGACACCAAAAAGAGTTATCTAGAGATGTCCAACCTATCGATGTCTGATGATCTATTTGAACAGCTTCTATTAAAAATAATGATCTGCAAAGAACTTGAATTTGACGAAGAGCTTTCTCGTTTAAAAAAGATGGCAAATTATGCCCTTAAGATGGAAGAGGATACCCTGCTTAAAGTGGTTAAAGCGCACACAATCAATAGCCTAATCAAGTAACCAGAGTTTAACGAGGTCAACTCTATTAGGAGATATCACTCGCATTCTAAAACTGCTGTATATATTTACATGGTAATTCTATTCGATATCAAGTTAAATGCAGTATGATTCTGCCACTTACTACCGTCGAGAGTTTGCATGTTAAACCAGATCCTGAAACAACAATTCGGTTTTGATCAGTTGAGAACAGGTCAAGAAATGGTCATAAACAAAGTGTTGGCAGGAAAATCGGCAGCCGCTATCTTTCCAACGGGCTCTGGAAAGTCGCTCTGCTATCAACTGCCAGCGACTCAACTTCCCCATCTCACCTTAGTGATCTCCCCTCTGCTAGCCTTGATGAAAGACCAACTTGATTTTTTACACAGTAAAAATATACCGGCAGCGTCCATCGATTCAAGTCAGACATGGGAACAGAGCCAGCAGATAATGAAAGAGGTTAAAAGTGGTAACACTAAAGTACTGATGATCTCGGTAGAGCGACTCAAAAACGAACGATTCCGCTCTTTTATCTCTCAAGTGCCTATCTCTTTGTTAGTCGTTGACGAAGCACACTGTATCTCTGAATGGGGTCACAACTTTCGACCTGACTATCTAAAGCTTGCTCGTTACCAACAAGAGCTTAATATTCCACAAGTACTATTACTCACAGCAACGGCAACCTCAAAAGTAGTCACTGATATGAGTGATAAATTTGAAATATCTCGTGAAGATATTGTACTAACCGGTTTCTATCGTCAGAATTTAGACCTCTCAATTGAAGCCGTTACCGAAGAGGAAAGGCTAGACAGATTAACCTCACTGTTAAGCCTTCATCCGCACTTACCGACTATAGTGTATGTTACGCTGCAACATACAGCGGAAGAAGTAGCAAAACACCTACAAACGCTTGGATTTAGTGCTCAGGCCTACCACGCAGGCATGGATTCTGATAAACGACAACAGATACAATCTCGATTCATGCAAGGTGAGTTAAACTGCATCATCGCGACCATCGCTTTTGGTATGGGCATTGATAAATCAGATATTCGCCGAGTGGTTCATTTTGACTTACCAAAATCCATTGAAAATTACAGTCAAGAGATTGGTCGCGCCGGACGCGATAATCATCCCTCAGAATGTACCGTGCTTGCTAATAAAGATAATTTGACGGTTTTAGAGAATTTTGTTTACGGAGATACACCGGATCTGTCTTCTATCCAGACGTTACTTGATGAAATTGAACGAGTTGATGTAAGTAATGATCAACCTATGTGGGAAATCGTATTAACCCGCCTCTCTAACCACACCAACATTAGACAATTGCCATTAAAGACGTTGATGGTCTATCTCGAAATTCACAATATCATCTCACCCGCTTACAGCTATTTTGCCGAGTATAAATTTCGTTATTTAGTCGCTCCTGACACGATCATTAATCATTTTAGTGATGAAAGGCGACAATTTGCGACCACTGTTTTACACAGCAGTAAAAAGGCTAAAATTTGGTGTACCCCCGATCTTGAACGTTTATGGAATGAACACCGTGCAGATAGGAAACGGGTTATTGCCGCTCTTGAGTATTTCCACGACCGGGGGTGGATTGAACTTGAGAGTAAATTGATGACTGAAGTGTATCGTGTGAATACACTACCAAGCTCTCTGCCTGATTTAACCCATGAACTGCACAAGCTCTTTAAGCTAAAGCAGGAGACTGAAATTAATCGGATATCTGATATGATCGATTTCTTTGAGTCGTCGTCATGTCTAAGTTTTCAGTTGGCACAGTACTTTGATGATACCCAAGCACCAAATCAGTGTGGCCACTGTTCATCGTGTCGAGGTGACTCCGTCATACTTCCCCACTCCATCGAACAGTATGACATTGACCAACAATTGATGAACCAATGGCTTGCCCCTTACCTATCTGCTCATCATCAAGAAACAGGCGAATTACCTAGCTCAGAATCACAAACTCGCTTTTTGTGTGGTATATCCACACCGATTACCACCAAGCTCAAAGCGCGGAAAATGGAAGGGTTCGCTTCCTTTGACAAGCTGCCTTTCAAGCAGGTAATACAAAACATTAATTCACTCCACCGATAGTTGTTTCCTCTATCGACTTATATGATATTTATTTCAATAGATTAAGGAAACAATAACTGATCAGTGTTATCCTAATTTATTGAGTAATAGAATGACTTTCGTTACTCACTTTCTCTTAATTATGTTTTCTCTAGTTATGGATGACTGGTAACCCAATGAAATATTTAGTAACAGGCGCTGCAGGTTTTATCGGCTCTGAAGTGGCCATTCGTCTATGTAATGCTGGACATGATGTGGTTGGTATTGACAATGTTTGTGACTACTACTCTATCGACCTTAAATACGCTCGCCTCTCTAGAATTGAGCCTTTTGATAACTTTACATTTATTAAACTCGATATTTCAGATCGTGAGAAGATAGCTGACCTGTTTCTCTCTGAAAAATTTGACCGGGTCATTCACCTAGCTGCACAAGCGGGTGTGCGATATTCACTTGAAAACCCAATGGCTTATGCTGACAGCAACTTAGTCGGTCACCTGAATATTCTCGAAGGTTGCAGACACAACAAAGTCGCTCATTTAACTTATGCCTCTTCAAGCTCTGTCTATGGATTAAACAGTAAAACACCATTCGAAACCAGTGATAGTGTCGATCATCCGATTTCATTATACGCAGCAACAAAAAAATCCAATGAGCTTATGGCACATTCATATTCACATCTCTACGATATTCCTACTACAGGTTTACGTTTTTTCACTGTATATGGTCCATGGGGCCGACCTGATATGGCGCTGTTCTCATTTACCAAGGACATCATTGAAGGAAATTCGATTAATATCTTTAACAAGGGTAACTTACAGCGCGATTTTACGTATATCGATGACATTGTTGAAGGTGTGATTCGAATTCAGGAGCATGCGCCCGTTAGAAATAATGATTGGACAGTAGAAACTTCAAGTGCTGCGTCCAGTTCAGCCCCTTACCAAGTGTTCAATATCGGTAACGGTAAGCCCGTTGCTCTTATTGATTTCGTTACCGCGATCGAATCTGCAATCGGTGTCAAAGCAAAGTTGAACATGCTGCCTATGCAACCCGGAGACGTATATACTACCTACGCAGATAGTAGTGATCTAAGTTCTTTAATCAACTATCAACCTAAAACCGATATTAATGAGGGCGTATTCTCCTTCGTCACTTGGTACAAGAGATTTTATAAGATTAAGTGATACAGAATAATTTAATAGGAGTTGGCTAGTGCAAAGTGTTGTGGGTTTTGTGGGTTATTGTATTTCCTTTATTGGGTTTATCTCGTTACTTCTGCTTATTTTTACCCATAAAAAACAGTATAGTTTTCTAAGAACGGTACTCGCGATCTCAATCGCGTTAAGTGCATTATGGTCACTCATTACCGCTATATTGCTAAAGTACCCCTATCCAGTTGAAATTAATTTTATTATCGAGACTATTCGTAATATTTCCTGGTTTACCCTTATCTTTGCCACGATCTCTTCTAAAAACAATTTACGTGCTTTTTTTAAGCAACCGATTGGGACATTATTTGCGTTTGCTACCGTTGCCATTCTTCTTTTATGCGAAATAAGCACTCTTTTTTCCTCCTTTTTCATTGGCCAAATTTTTATTTTCCATCTTTTGCAATCATTGGTTGGATTATGGTTGGTCGAATCACTGTTTAGAAAGACGGTGAGTACGTCACGCTGGACAGTCAAACCTCTTTGCATGGGACTTGGGTTACTCTTTGCTTACGACTTTGCCTATTATTCAAATGCGCTTTTAACTCAAACCATTCCTGTGACCTTTTTATATGCTCGATCTTGGGTTGTCATTATCACGATTCCTTTCATCTTACTCTCCATTCGCCGTGTCACTGATTGGTCTGTCCGAATTTATGTCTCTCGTGATGTTATTTTCCACAGCTCACTACTTTTAGCCGCTGGTGGCTACCTTCTGGTCATGGCCCTAGCTGGTTATTACATACAATATATTGGGAATAGTTGGGGCAATATCCTACAAATCTTCTTTTTTTCAATGAGTCTATTTATTTTGGTTGCTCTGTTTCTATCTGAAAAACTGCAGCGAAAAATTAAAGTCTTTATTGCGAAACACTTTTTCGCTAATAAATATGAATATAGAGAGGAGTGGACTAAATTTGCTAACTTACTCAACAATAGTAGCGATAACCCTTATCAGACAGTATTAACCACCTTCATTTCACCATTTAAGCCCAGATATGGCGTACTCTTGGTCAAAGAAGGATCACGATTTACGGTTAAAGCAACTCATAACATCAGTAGCGAGTTACTAAGCCAAACCGATCAGCTTAATTTTGAACTCTGCAATTTGGCTCTTGCACACCAGTGGATTGTTAGTTTGAGGGAGGTGATTGAAAAATATGAAGCAACACCTTTTGATTTTGATACAAGCACCTTGGCTAAGAAACAGTTATTTGAATACATCATTCCATTATCTAACCCATCTGGCTTCGAAGCCGTGGTATTACTCTCTCCATTAACGTCGACGGATAATGTGAACTGGGAGGATCGTGATTTGATGCGTGCTATCAGTATTCAAGTCACCAACTATTTACACTTACATATTTCTAATCAAGAGCTTGCTGAGAGCAAGCAGTTTGATGCTTTCAACCGCATGTCAGCATTTTTAGTCCATGATTTAAAAAATGTCATTGCTCAACTTCAATTATTATCGACCAACTCAATCAAACACAGAGACAACCCTGAGTTTATTGAAGATGCTTTTGATACTGTTGACTCTTCTGTATTACGTTTAAATAAAATGTTAGCCCAACTTAAGCAGAAGCAAATTAATACTACATCAGAGGTATCAACTTCACTGCTATCTACTTTGAATAGTGCGGTAGAACAGCGTAAAGCTTACTTACCTTCACCGACTATTGAGTACGCACATACTTCTGACTGCCACATCATTACCGATCCAAGCCGATTACACAGTGTCTTTTGCCACTTGATCCAAAATGCTCAAGAAGCCACCGACCAATCAGGTTGTGTGCTCATTAAAACCAGATCACACAATTCGGAGTTTATTATCACGCTTTCAGATACAGGTTCAGGCATGAGTGGCGACTTCATCACGAATCGACTTTTTAAGCCATTTGATACCACAAAAGGTAATGCTGGAATGGGTATTGGGGTGTATGATGCTAATCAATACATACAAAAAATCAATGGGTACTTGTCCGTTAGCAGTACAGAGGGAGAAGGCACTGTTTTTACATTACATTTTCCTATCGCTAGTGATTCACTCAATTAACTTTCATCTACTTATCCAAGGAAGGTAATTTATGGAGCTACTTCTTGTCGTTGACGATGACATAGGACTTCAAAAACAGCTTAAATGGACCTTTAGTCAGTATCAAGTCATTATTGCTGGCGATAGAGCGGCAGCCGTAAACGCAATTAGACGGCATGAGCCTAAAGTTGTCACCTTAGACCTTGGTCTTCCACCCGATGAGACAAATGCCTCTGAAGGACTATTAGCACTTAAAGAGATCCTAGCCCTATCACCTAATACCAAAGTTATCGTCATTACTGGTAATGATCAAAAAGAGGTTGCATTGGAAGCCATAGCAATGGGCGCTCATGATTTTTATCAAAAACCCATAGATGAAGATACCCTTTCGGTTATTGTTGAGCGTGCTTTTCTCGTCGCTAATCTCGAGTTAGAAAATGCAGCTTTAAAACAGCACTCACTTGATAATTATGGATTTATTGGAAGCTCTCCCAAGATACAACAAGTATCAAGAATGGTTGAACGTATTGCTCCGACAGAAGTAACAACCTTAGTGTTAGGAGAAAGTGGTACGGGTAAGGAGGTTATTGCTAAAGCGATCCATCAAAAAGGAAATCGTTCTGATAAACCATTTATTGCCATAAACTGCGCCTCTATTCCTGAAAATCTCTTAGAAAGTGAGTTATTTGGTTATGAGCGCGGTGCATTTACCGGTGCAATAAAAACAACCAAAGGCAAAATAGAATGCGCCAATGGTGGAACTCTTTTCTTGGATGAAATTGGTGACATGCCCTTTTCTCTTCAAGCTAAAATATTACGTTTTTTACAAGAAAAAGTGATTGAAAGAGTGGGTGGTCGTTCTGAAATTCAAATAGACACCAAAATAGTTTGTGCAACCCATCAAGATTTACAGAAAATGGTAGAGCAAAAAGCATTTCGTGAAGATCTTTTTTATCGTATTAGCGAAGTTACAATCAACATTCCACCACTGCGTGATCGCGGTGAAGATATTCTACTACTCGCTCGCTTTTTCCTACAACAGAGTACAAAACAACTTAATAGACCTGACCTAAGTTTTTCAAAAGATGCCATCAATGCACTCTCTGCCCATCGTTGGCCAGGAAATATTCGTGAGTTGCAGAACAAAATCAAATCCGCCGTTATTATGGCTGATGGTAAACATATTAATGAAATGGATCTTGGAATAAGTAGCGGCGGCAATGACATCGACCTCGCGTTAAACTTACGGCAAGTACGCGAAGATGCAGAGAAGATTGCGATTCGTAAAGCGTTAAGTTATGCCGAGGGAAATATTTCAAATACGGCAAATCTATTGGGTGTCACACGACCAACTCTTTACTCATTATTGGAGAAATATTCTATCGAAGGAAAAGAGTACAGCTAACCTGTAGACGGTTGACGGTTGACGCTGTTAGTTTTTATCTAACAGCTCAGCTTGCTTACTTTTGATTCTAATAAATTTATCTAACTGCCGAATAACTCTAATTTTACGTTGGATGTCATTATCAAGAACATCAGAAACTTCCATTAAGGTTTTCATTAACTGATCGGGCTCTATAACATCACCACCATTCGTAATGACATCCGTCATCGTGATAGCGTCATCTTGTCGACATGATGTAGGTTGTGGACCCGACATATCGACGGTATTATTTCCAACTGATTCATCGGCAGCGGACTCATCTTTAGAAAGTGATCCTGACAGCTCTTCTGACAATTCCTCTATCACTAAATCAACATCTTTAGTCTGAATCACATCAATCTCTTCTAGAAATGCAAATAAGAAAAGTCGATCAGCAAAGATGTTTATTTTACGTGGAATGCCAAGTGTATATTCAGTGATTTTTTCAAAAATATCATCATTTAATTGCGGGAAATTATCCCAGCCAACCTGTTTAAGGCGATGTAATATATAATCTTTCACTTGCTGCGCATCAAATGCTTTAAGATGAGAGGACGCGATGATTCGCTGTCGAAATTGCTCCATCTGAGGAAGGGCAATAATCGGTCTGAGCTCCTCCTGCCCCAATAAAAAACTCTGAATAAGTGGTTTATCGTCAAGCTGGAAATTAGATAACATTCTTAACTCTTCAACCGTTTCAGCGGGTAAGTTTTGTGCTTCGTCCACAACCAGTAGCGCACGTTTGCCTTGATTATGCAGTTGCAGTAAAAAGAGTTCGAATTTTCGTAAAATTTCTGATTTAGACAGGCCTTCTACGTTAATATTAAATTGTGAAGCAACCATGCTTACTAACTCATCCGGAGTCAGCCTTGTTGTCGCTATTTGTGCGGCAACAATATTATTATCTACTGAAGCGAGTAGTGTTCTTGCTAATGTGGTTTTTCCCGTGCCAATTGGCCCCGTAACTACAATAAAACCTTCTCCTTGTGAAAGACCGTATTGCAAATAGGCAAATGCTCTTTGATGGTGTGGACTTTCGTAGAAAAAATTTGGGTCAGGGCTTAATTTAAATGGCTTATCAGAAAGCTTAAAATGGTTTTCATACATAATTAAAAATGCTTATTCAAATTAAAACTTACTCTTAACTCATCATAATTATCAACAATTTCTGACGAATCTCTGTTTGAGTATTCTAAAGTATATTTAGCGGTAACACGATTATTAAATGTCTGTTCGAGTAGTGATTTAAAAATGCGATAATGATCTGTTTTATCAGGATTTGCACTGCCAAAGAAATCATACTTATCATAATCAAAAGTATTCGTTAACGTCATGCTTCGAGACAGCTTATGTTGCCATTCAATCGTCGTTCCTACAGAATCAAACTCCGTATTAGTTGAGCCATCCTCAATGTTTTTAGTATTTTGGCTACGAGCAGAGAACTCAACAAATCCTCTTTTCAAATCAAGGGTGGATGTCCACTCTAACTCTTTAAGGAGTGATAATTGATTAGACTCATTACCTCCAACCAATAACTTTCGGTTAAAGCTAGTAGGCTCTTCTGTATATGAGATATTATTTTTTAAGCGGCGTGATTGATGAGTAAATTCCAGTTCATAGGCATCACCAAAGAAACGTCGACTATATTCAACATAGAGTTTTGTGCGAGCACTAGCTTCCATATTGATAGCACCACCAACGTAATTGTCATTGGTTTCCCTATCATTAGGGATGTTATAAGTTAACTCAAGATACGATTTTTTGTCTAAAAAGTACCGAGTACCCGCTCCAAGGTAATTAGACTCTGCAGATTCGGCGGAATTACTACTAAGATTTTCATTAGAGTACCTAAATAATGGACTCCAATGATCTTTAGGTTGTAAACCAAACTCAGCATAGAGCTCTTGCACTACATTTTTATCAGAGCTGCTGCTGGCTGCGGAGTTACTTTGTTCGTATGAATAATCTAGCTCTCCAAAATACTGCTTCTCAGCAGAACCATTGGTAATATTAAAACGCGAATCTACATTATTGTTATCGGCTATCGTATCTTCATTTCTAACAAGTTCTAGCTCTGCAAACGCTTCTAGCTTCACTCTTTTTCTTGGATTGCTGCTAAAATTAACATCTGTTGAGAGGGACTTTGATTCAATCGTTGTACCACTAAAGATGTCAGTAGTCGCATCTGTATCTAGTTCATCCGCTAAATTATCGATTGAGCCATGAAGGCCAAATTCAAGTCCAGAATCAGGCAAACGGAATGTATTATCAAGCTGTAACTCATTATAAAAGCTGTTCCGGTCAGAGTCTTGATGATCAATAAGCTGACGACCAATATACTCCATTGTGAAGCTATTTTGGCTGCCTGTAATCTCCAAGTCTGCACCCAGATTAAAGGTGGTCACTTGACCATTTTTTGCATTACTAGCCGTCCTATCTCTGTTATCAGTAAACAGGATATCAACACCAACGCTTGGTTCAAAATTGTTCTGTTCTGATTTAGCAAAGCCATCTCCAATGGGGCAGAGAGAGATGATGCTAACTGCTACTACTCGTCTCAGAACTGCCATATCCATAGCTGCCATATCCATACCCATATCCTAAGTTACTAAACGATCCTCGAACGGCTTTATTAAGTATTAACCCAATAATTAACTCTTCATGTAAATTTGAGATTGCTGATTTTAAATCTGACATCTTCGTTTTATCTTGTTCCACAACAACCATCGCCTGGCCCATTAACGAAGAGAGCACCACCGTTTCGACTACCCCATTGATTGGTGGACTATCAAACAAAACAATACGATCAGAATACCGTTTTGAAAGCTCTTTGGTTAATGAGGTCATCCTATCACTCGTTAATAACTCATGACCTTGATAGTGTGGTTTGCCCGCAGGGATCAACTTCAAATTAGGAATAGAGGTTGAATAGATAACATCACCGATATCTTCTATCTCACCATTTAGGTATTCAATTAAACCGACACGCTCTTCTATTGCTAAGCATTTAGATACACTCGGTTTTAGAATATCTGAATCAACAAGAAGTACCGTTTTATTCTTTTCTAAGGCCATGCTCAACGCTAAGTTAATTGAAATAAAGGTTTTTCCTTCATTTGGGCTTGAGCTGGTTATCATAACCAATTGACCATTTCGATTTAAATTCGAGTTTTCACCGAAAGCATTTTTTAATAACTTATGCTTAATGGTCCTGAATTCATCATTCATGCGTTTGTTTTTAATGGTCGTTGTGTCATCTATCATACCTAATGACTTTAGGTGATGAAGATCCAACTCAATGATCTCTTTATCATCAATGACATTCTCTTTTACTGCTAACACATCTTGTGTCAACACATTGTCGAGTTCACTGTCTCTTTCTGCTTTTATAGGTGATGTAAACTCAGTGTTAACCGCCGCTTCAGACTTATTATCACACTTTTGTTGGGATTTTAGCTTACCCATTGCTTTTTGAATGGTGCTCACAGGTAAGATACCTCTAAAAGAAGTTTTTGATGTATCGAGGGTACAGAATTAAGAACAACAAACAATACAAAGGTAATCAGTAACAGACCAATGCCTGCAATGAATAGCTTCATCTTCTTCTTTTCCCACCCTTCAAGGCCTGAGATCTCAGTTGCAGAAACAACGCCAAATACAGGAAGACCTATCGACTGATAGAGTTGTTTTGTTGATGTTATTTGCGGGCTAATTTGACTGATCAAGAAAGAACACCCCACCCCTAAGCCTAAACCTACAATTAACATTATAGTCAAATAAAGTGCGCGAGGTGGGCCAGAAGGCGATCTTGCCAGCATTGGCGGATCGATAACTCTAAATTTAATATTATCTCCAGACTCCCCGACACTTTGTGAAATCACCGCACTCTCTTTACGTGAAAGTAATTCTTCATATTTACTTTTTGTAATATCGTAATTTCTTGTTAAAGCGGTAAGGTTAGCTTCAACGTCTGGTACTAGATCTAATTGACGCTGCAACTCAGTAATTTTCACGTTATATTGCTGCTGCCTAACTTCAAGAGAGGCCACTTCATTTTCGTTTTCAGCAAATTTGAGCTTTAGATCTTGATAAACTGTACTATTCTCTACCCACTCACGAGAATTTTTCACCTCTTTCAACTCTTTATCTTTCAAAGTATGTAACTCTGAAAGTTGTCTTTTTGCTTCAATAACATCTGGATGAGCATCAGTAAATCGAAATAATAAGTCATCGAGCCTAGATTGCATATTGTCAATTCGGTCATCAAACTCAGTGCTAGTGTTCTGTTTCATCGCCGCCAAAGTCAGCTCTTCAGATTGCATCTGCTCTTTGGTTGACATTAACCTAGATTTTGCCTCTTTTAATAAGATCTCTGTATTTTCTAATTCTGAGGTGAAGTTTTCTAATCTAGAATAAAAACTCCGGTCACTGCCAGGCATAAAACCTTGATTCTCTCTTTTAAATTCGGCTAATTTCTTTTCAGCTGAGCTCAATCTATCTTCATAATCTTTAATCTGACGGCTAATGAATACATTCGCTTGGTCGTTATCGAGACGTTTCTCACCTAATGCACTTTCTACAAAAACATCAAGGGTGACTTGAACCACATCTTTAACATATCTGGCATCTGCACCTTCATAGCTAATTGTATACAGATTCTCACGCCCAGCAGATTTCAATTTAATGCTATCTTTAAGGTTAGCAATGATATCTTCAAACTCTTGCTCACTCTCCGCTTGAATGTCTGCATCTGTTGCTCTAGCTATCTCTTCGAGGTTTGAGCGACTCAACAACGTTTTTACCATCAATCTAAGTTCTTGTGATTGATCAGTTTGTATGGCTAATCCTCTAAGTAGAGGCTGTAGAATCGAACGTGTATCCGCATATACACGAGCCTCAGATGCGTATTGATTAGGAAGAAACGTAATATATACCCAGGCTAGCGGACATATTAACCATGATATGACAAGTACAAAACGTCGCTTTAACCAAACTCCACGTAGATAGTGAAATATGTCTTCAAATATTTCTTGCATAGTATTGAAGCCCTAACCTAAAACCAACTATCCGGGATAATAATAATATCGCCTGGTAACATATCAATGTTCGCTTTAATTTCACCATCGCGAATTAATGAGTCCACATTAAGACTATACTCTTGCTGTTCACCTTCAACAATTCGTACTAAACGAGCACTATTACCATCAGCAAACTCAGTTAAACCTCCTACCTCAATCATGACGTCTAACAGAGACATGTTTTCTCTATAACTGATACTTTTGGGATTCGCTGCTTCACCAATAACCCTGACTTGTTCGCTGTAAGGCCCTACAAATCGTTTTACAATTACCGTTACGATAGGGGTTCGAATATATGTTGACAATTTCTCTTCAAAAACACGAGCAACGTCAGTCGGTGTTTGTCCTGAAACATCAACATCCTCGACAAGAGAGGTACTGATCTTTCCATCAGGTCTAACCTGATAGCTACCCGAAATTTCTGGGTTACGCCATACAAAAATCTCAAGTGAATCCCCAGGGCCAATGAGATAGCTATAATTTGAAATATCGCTTGTTAACGAAGGGTGAGATGTCGCAGAAGGTAGCTCTGGCAGTTGACTTGAGCTGCAAGCAGTCATTAATGATAAAATAGTTACTACAAGCAGGCTTTTGTTGGGTTTATGTATCTGATTCGATTTCATTTCTTCATATCATCCATAATACAATAAGTTATATCATCCACAAGGTACAACGATAGCCATTAAGGCCTTAAAAGTAAAATTATATTTAGCTATTTGCATAACATAAGGCTAAAGT